>JACOUA010000443.1 GCA_016178075.1 Acidobacteriota bacterium | reverse complement strand
CCGGTCCACTCACGAACGAACTTGTTGCCGAGGTACCGCAGATCCTCCATCCCCATCTTGCTGGTCCAGAACCCGGTGGCCGTCAGATCGCGGAAGCTGTTGAAGAACGCCACGCCGTGCGAAAGCTCAGGCTTCGCGCGGTCCGGCCAGGCGATGCCGTCCAGCACCGCCGACCGTTCGGTCCCACTGCAGTCGAGAAACGTCCGGTCGAATCGCTTCTCGCATTCGACATCGAGCCAGGCCAGTCCTCCGCGCATCGCCGTCTGACGGGCCGGCTGGTCGAGCATCATGAAATCCATGAACTCCGGCACGCCAGCGTCGGTCGCGCTCCCCGACCGATCGTCGCGCGGGATGATCAGATCGACCAGGACGCGCACCGTCGCGTGCTCGTGCGCCGTGAAGAACGTCGGCGTGAACGACGTCCCGGCTTTCGCCGCCGCGCGTTCGGCGGCCTGCGCCAGGTGATGCGCCTCCCGGGCCTCGGCCTCCGTCCAGGCAAATCCCGCCGCCACGGGCGCCGAAGCGAGCAGCTTCAACAGGTCTCGTCGATCGATCCCGTCCATCAGAGATTCCCCTTGTTTCGTGCCTCGGCGATGTATTCGCTCGTGCGCATCGAGAGCGCCAGGATGGTCCAGGTCGGGTTCTTGTCCGCCTGCGACACGAACGGGCCGCCGTCGGCGACGAAGAGGTTCTTCACGTCGTGCGCCTGGCAGTACTGGTTCAGGACCGACGTCCGCGGATCGTTGCCCATGCGGGTCACGCCCAGCTCGTGAATGATGCGCCCGCCGGTCGCGATGCCGTAGCCGTCTTCTTTGGTCGGCATCGGCGAGAGCGGCGTGCCGCCCATCTCGTGGATGATGGCGCGGAAGGTCTCCTGCATGTGTCTGACTTGCTTGTACTCGTGATCGGACCACTTGAAGTGGAACCGGAGGACGGGGATGCCCCAGCGGTCCACCACGCGCGGGTCGATTTCGCAGTAGGTGTCGGCGTTCGGCACCATCTCGCCGCGGCCGGCGAACCCAACCGTGCTGCCATAGAACCGCCGATAGTCGTCCTTCAGCGGCTTCCCGTATCCGCCCGATGAAATCCGGCGACCGTCGGCGTCGGTCCCGGAGAACCGCTGGATGCCGCCGAGGAAGCCGAAGCCCGGCATGCGGCGGCCGCCGCCGATTTCGATGTGATAGCCGCGCGGGAAGTCGAGCGTGCGGTTGTCGAGCCACCACGGCATGTAGAGATGCGCGCCGCCCGCGCCGTCTTCGTTGTGCGGCACGCCGCTCATCATCCGTGGAATGAAGCCGCTGACGTCGGTCCCCGTCGTGTCCGTCAGATACCGGCCCACGACGCCACTGGCATTGGCGAGCCCTTGGGGGAAGCGTGAGGACCTCGAATTGAGCAGCAACCGCGCCGACTCGCATGCGCTGGCGGCCAGGACGACAATCCGTGCGCGGACGTGGTTCTCCCCGCCGGAGGTCTTGTCGATGTAGGCGACGCCGGACGCCAGGCCGCTCTCGTCGGTCGTCACCTCGCGCGCCATGGCGTTCGGCACGATCGTCAGACGCCCCGTCGACAGCGCCGGCGGCAGCAGCACCGACGGCGACGAGAAGTTGGCGTGCGCCGCGCAGTCCCGGCCGCACTGACCGCAGTAATGGCACGCGGGCCGGCCGTTCAGCGGCCTGGTCAGAATCGACAGGCGCGACGGAATGCAGGTGATCTTCAAGCGGTCGGCCGCCTGCTTGATGAGCAGCTCGTAGCAACGCGGCCGCGGGGGCGGCTGAAAGACGCCGTCCGGCTCGTTGGACAGACCCTCCGGAGATCCGAAGATGCCGACGAGTCGGTCGACCTTGTCGTAGTACGGCTTCAGATCGTCGTAGCCGATCGGCCAGTCGTCGCCCAGCCCATCGAGGCTGCGCCGCCGGAAATCCTGGGGGCCAAAGCGGAGCGAGATGCGCCCCCAGTGATTCGTCCGGCCGCCGAGCATGCGGGTGCGAAACCAGTCGAAATTCTGCCCGGGAGCGGTTGTGTACGGCTCGCCTTCGAGGGTCCAGCCGCCCAGGCCGGCGTCGTACTCGCCGAACTGGCGCTCTGGAGTGGCGGCCCCCCGCCGTGGCGAGTCGTACGACCAGGCGAACATCTTCGAATCGCGCCGCGCGTCCCACACCACCCCAGCCTCGAGCATCAGCACGCTGGCGCCCGCCTGCGTGAGGACGTTCGCGGCCATGCCGCCGCCGGCGCCGGAGCCGACAATACACACGTCGTAGACGTTACGGCGACGAATGACCTGCATATCAGCGCGATTGTAGTGCGACATGGACCCGTTGCCTACCCTTTCGAATGATTTCTTGAACCGCTGACTCCGGCGTATTAGCATCCGCCCGAGCGATTGATTTTGCTGGGGGGTGGAGCATGGCTCGCAGGCTATCCGTCTTGGTCGTGATCGCGTTCGTCGTGTTGACCGCTGTTCCCGCGCTGGCGCAGATCGATCGCAGCCAAATCACTGGATTCGTCCAGGATCAATCTGGAGCCGTCGTCCCGGGCGCGACCGTCACGACCACGAACACGCAGACACGCTTCTCGCGCACGGCCGTGACCGACCCCAGGGGCTACTACGTGTTCCCCTCGCTCGCCCCCGGGACCTACGACGTCGAGGTCGAACTGCAGGGTTTCAAGAAGTGGATCCAGAGCGGCGTCAGGCTCGATGCGGCGTCGACCCTCGCGATGCATGTCATCCTCGAGACCGGGGCCATCAGCGAGTCGGTGACGGTGACGGCGGAAGCGACACCGCTGCAGACCGATGTCGCCGTCCGCAAGACGGTCGAGGCGAAAGACATCGAATTGCTCGCATTCTCCGGCCGCAATCCCATCGGCGTCGTCGGGCTGAAGGCCGGCGTCATGGGCGGTAACTTCAACAGCCGGGGATTCGACGACCTCGGGAACGGCGGCTTCAACATCAATGGCAGCCGGGCGGACGAAAACACGATTGCGATCGATGGCGCGATCGGCGTGCGGACGCGGTCGACCGGGACGATCGTCGGCATTCAGGATGTCGATGCCGTCCAGGAAGTCCAGGTCCTGACGGCGAACTACATGCCGGAGTACGGGCGGGCGAGCGGAGGCCAGATCCGGTTCGTGACCAAGAGCGGCAGCAACCGCTACAGCGGCAGCGCATCGTTCTTCTACCGCGACGAAAAGCTCCAGGCCAACACCTGGCAGCGCAACCGCAGCACGAACCCGAAGGAGAACTCCGGTCCCGCGCCATTCGACTACAAACAGTACGGCTATGCGGTCGGGGGGCCGGTTCCGAGCGGCCGGTTCAGGGACAGGTTCTTCTTCTTCGGTGCACAGGAGTGGGTCAATTTTTTCCAGGTCGCCACCAACACCGCCACCGTCCCGACCGATCGGATGCGGCGCGGGGACTTCGGCGAGCTCCTGAATCCGAACAACGGATTCTTCTCGGGGTCCCGTGTGCTCCTCAATCCGCTGACCGGGCAGCCCTTCGAAGGAAATGTGATTCCACCGACCATGCTCTCGCCGAACGGCATCGCTTTCCTGAATACGTACCCGCTGCCGACCCCCGGCTTCCGGCAGGGAACGGCAAATCTGATCCAGGAGAGCGACAACCCGCGACACCAGCGGAAGGACACGATCCGCCTCGATTACCGCCTGAACCTCAACAATCAGTTCACGTATCGTTACTCCGGGTTCAGTTGGGTGGCGGTGGACGCGTTCCGCGGGACGTTCCCGTTCGCGCGGACTGACTGGGACCGTCCGAACGCGACGCAGATCTTCAACTGGACGAGCACGTTGACGAACAACCTGCTGAACGAGTTCAACTACTCCTATTCGCTGGACGAAGTGTTCATCAATGTGTTCACCGAGCCTGGTCTCCACAAGCGGAGCCGGACGGCGATCAACTATCCGTACATCTTTCCAAGCAAAGAAATCGAGGACAAGATCCCGACGATCTCGATCACCGGTTTCAACGAGATTGACGGCGGTCCGTACCCCGCATTCTCGCGGGGGCCGATTCACGCGGTCTCGAACACCACCACGCTGGTGAAGGGGCGCCACACGATCAAGGCCGGTGCCGTCATCGAGTACTCAGGAGAGGATGATTTCGATCAGATCAACGTTGCGGCGATCCCGGGCGGTACCAACAACCAGAACGGCCGGTTCGAGTTCCTCGACAACAGGCTCGGCGGCACGGGCCTCGCGATCGCCAACGTGGCGATGGGCCTGTTCAGCAACTACGCGGAGCTCGGCCAGCGGGCGTTGACCAAGTGGCGCGCGCTTGCGACGGACATCTTCGTGCAGGACTCGTGGAAGCCTGCCGGCAATGTGACGATTGAAGGCGGCATCCGGTGGGCGTTCTGGCCGCCCTGGCACTCGACGACCAACAACATCGCCAACTTCGATCCGCGGTTTTACGATCCGGCGCGGGCGGCCGTGATCAACCCGACGACGGGCCGTCTCACGAGCGGCGACCGTTTCAACGGGATCGTGCTGCCAAGCCAGGGCTTCGAGGGCGGGGGCAACAGTCTCGTCGTGGCGCAGGATCCGAGGGTCCGCGCGCTGTTCCGGGGCGAACCGCGCGGGTTCTCCGAGACACACTACAACGCCATCGAGCCGCGGCTCGGCCTGGCGTACTCGCTCAACAACAAGACGATCCTGCGCGCCAGCGGCGGCATCTTCCACAACCGCGTGACGCTCAACGACTCGACACTGCTTGGCGGCAACCCGCCGTTCCAGCCGATGGTCACGGTCGCAAACGGTATCGTCGACAATCCGGGTGGAGGGTCTGCGGGCGCCACCGACCTGCCCTTCGGGATGACGGGGCAGGACGTGGTGTTCAAGCACCCCACGTCGTACATGTGGGCTGTGGGTGTTCAGCGCGAGGTGCCATTCGGTCTCGTCGTGGATGTCAGCTACGTTGGCCGGCTCGGTCTCTACCTGCAGCGCGAACGGAACATCAATCAGCTGCTGCCGGGCACGATCCAGGCGAATCCGGGTGTGAACATCGCCGCGCTGCGCCCCTACAAGGGATACGGCGCGATCCGGCTGTCCGAAAACGCCGGTCGCTCGATTTACCACAGCCTCCAGATCAGCGCCGACCGACGATACAGCAATGGCGTGAAGGTGGGCGTCGCCTACACCCTGGGCAAGTCGGAGGACAATGCCAGCGACAAACGGAACGTCGTCTGGAATACCTACGACGACTCCGGGTACTGGGGGGCGTCGAACTACGACCGGCGACACGTGCTCAACTTCTACTACATCTACGATCTGCCCTTCGGGCGCGGGCAGGAGACGCTGCTGAAGAACCTGCTCGGCGGCTGGCAGGTTTCGGGCGCGACGTTCTTCCGGACGGGCACGCCGTTCTCGGTCGTCCGGACCAACGACATTGCCGGCGTTGGCGACGGCGCGTTCGGCCAGCCGTACAATCTCGTCGGCGACCCGACTGCCAATACCACCAGGAAATTTTCCGCCGGCGCTGGGCTTGACAACAACTTCTGGTTCAACCCGCTGGCATTCGCGGCCCCGACGGCTGGCACGTTCGGCAACGCACCGCGGAATCTGCTCTACAACCCCGGACAGCAGCAGTGGGACATTGCGCTGTTCAAGAACTTCAGCGTCAGCGGCTCGCGCAAGCTCCAGTTCCGGGCCGAGATCTTCAATTTCCCGAATCACCCGAACTTGGGAAACGTGCAGACCAACGCGCTCACAGGCAATTTGGGGTACGCGGATCCCAACAACGCGAACTTTGGCCGCGTGACCACGAAGACGAACGACCGTCGGGAGATCCAGCTCAGTCTGCGGTTCCTGTTCTGACCCGCAGGGGACCTGGCATTTCGCACGGGCCGACCTGCAGTCGGCCCCGCGCAGCGAGAGGCGACGATGACCACTTCGCGACGCAGCTTCGTGAAAACCATGGCGACCACCGGCGCCGGGCTCGCCATTGTTCCGCGCCACGTGCTGGGACGGGGCCTCACGGCGCCCAGCGACCGACTCAATATCGCCGGCGTGGGGGTCGGCGGGATGGGCAAGACCAACCTGCTCAACCTCGCCGCCCGCAACAACATCGTCGCGCTGTGCGACGTCGACTGGGACTACGCGGGCAAGGCCTGGGCGAGTCTCGACAGGGATCTGCAACGTGAACAGGACCGTCTGCCGAAGGTCACGGATGCCGTGGCGCGTAGCAATTCGGTCGAGCGCATCGAGTCGCTCAAGAAGGTGATGGCCGAGGACCTGCCGCGCGTGAGGCGGCACACCGACTACCGCAAGATGCTGGACCAACAGAAGGACATCGATGCGATCGTCGTCGCCACGCCCGATCACCTCCACGCCGCGATCGCCATGGCCGCGATGGACCTCGGCAAGCACGTGTACGTGCAGAAGCCGCTGTGCTGGTCCGTGCACGAGGCTCGACAACTCGTCAAAAAAGCGCGGCAGTCGAAGGTCACCACGCAGATGGGCAACCAGGGGCATTCCTGGGACGATGGCCGACGGGCCGTGGAATGGGTGAGGGCCGGAGCGATTGGGGACATTCGTGAAGCGCACGTTTGGACCAACCGGCCGCTGGCGTACTGGCCACAGGGCATCCCACGGCCGCAGCCGCAGAGGATCGCCGCCGAGTTGCGCTGGAACATGTCCGGCGTGATGGCGCGGCTCGCCAACGCGATGGGACTCTACTCGGTGCCCGACACGCTCTCCTGGGATCTGTTCCTCGGTCCGGCGCCGTTTGTCGAGTATCACCCCGTGTACCACCCGTTCAACTGGCGAGGCTGGGTGGACTGGGGCGTCGGCGCGATCGGTGATATGGGCGCGCATCTGATCGATCACGCGTTCTGGGCGCTGGACCTTGGCTACCCGACGAGCATCGAAACGGTGGGGACGCCGTTCAACAAGTCCTGCTTTCCGATGGCGACGACGACCTACTATGAATTCCCGGCGCGCGGATCCATGCCGCCCGTGAAGCTGACCTGGTACGACGGCGGCCTGCTGCCGCCGAGACCGCCCGAACTGGGGGACCAGGTGCTCAACGGCGAAGGCGGCGGGCTTCTGATCGGGACCAAGGGGAAGCTGATCTACGACACCTACGGGTTGAAGTCGCGCTTGCTGCCGGCTTCGCTGCAGGAGGCGGCCGGCACGCCCTCGCAGAAGCTGCCGAGGATCACGACGTCGCACGAGATGAATTGGGTCGATGCGGCGAAGGGCACGACCGAGGCGTCGTGCCCGTTCGAGTACGCCGCGCGTCTCACCGAGGTGATGCTGCTCGGGGTCGTCGCGCTGCGGGCCGGCGGGAAGATCCACTACGACGGCGCGAGCATGCGGGTGACGAACCTGTCGGCCGCGAACGAGTTCCTCACGCGCGACTACCGCCAGGGCTGGTCGTTATAGCGGCCGGATCCTGATGCTGCGGAACCAAACAGGATTGCCGTGATCCTGGAGCCCGATGTGTCCCTTCTTTGCACGGCCGTAGCCGGGATGGGGGCCGAACTTGCTCGCCTTGACGCGCGCTTCCCAGTCGGGGCTCCAGAGCTCGTACTCGAGGAGCTTCACGCCGTTCATCCAGTGCTCGACGTGCGCGCCGTTGGCGATGATGCGCACCTCGTTCCAGTCGCCGACCGGGTTCGTCACGTCGCGCACGGGCGCGTGCAGCGCGTAATTGGATCCGGCTGAGGTGACAGGGTCCTTCCCGTCCGGGTGCCCCCCATTGTCCAGGATCTGCATCTCGGGGGCGCTCCAGTAGAACGCCTCGCTGTCCTCGACGCCGCGATAGAAGATGCCGCTGTTGCCGCCCTTCGCGATCTTCCATTCGAGGCGCAGCTCGAAGTCGCCGAACTCCTCGACGGTGAGGATGTCGCCGCCTTTGCCTTCACGCGTGAGCACGCCGTCGACGGCTTTCCAGCCTGCGGGGGGCGCCTCGGACTTGAAGCCGCGCCAGCCGTCGACCGATTGGCCGTCGAACAGGAATCGCCAACCCGCCGCCTTCTCCGCCGCCGTGAGCGCGTTCATCGCCTGACTCTGTGCCATCAGCACGCTCGCTGCCAGCATTGCGAGGACAGCTAGTGTGGTGTCTCCGAAATAGCTTGGCATTCGGCCGCCGCTGCATCCCGGCGGGCTGCGTTGCTCCTCCCTCGAATATTCCCGATATGCTCGGTCGTCGCGCCTTGCCGGCCGGGCGCATCGGCGCCCTCGGTGCGACAAGCTATTTCGGAGACACCACACTAGT
>JACOUA010000061.1 GCA_016178075.1 Acidobacteriota bacterium | reverse complement strand
TGCCGTAGCCGACGATCACGATGTCCTTCGTGCGGCCCCACTGATTGAGACCGTCCATGTTGATGTTGGCCAGCGTGCGATCCAGCGGGTAGAGCGGGTGGTTGGCGTAGTACTTCGCGCCGAGAAGCCCTTGTTCCTCCGCCGTCACGGACAGGAACAGGATCGTCCGCTTCGGCGCGGGCTGGAGCTTCGTGAACGCCTCGGCGATTTCCAAAAGCCCCGCGGTGCCGCTGGCGTTGTCGGCCGCGCCGTTGAAGATCTGATCGCCGGTGAGGCTCTGATCCTTTCCGAGGTGATCCCAGTGCGCCGAGTAGATCACGTATTCGTTGCGACGCGCAGGATCGCTGCCCTCGAGCTTGCCGATGACGTTGCTCGAGTCGAGTTCGCGAATCGTGTTCTGAATCGTGAAGCTCGCCCGGGCCTTCAGCGGCACCGGCTTGAACTCGCGGCTCGTGGCCGCCTTCTTGAGCGCGTCGAAATCCTGGCCTGCTGCCATGAGCAGCTCTTTCGCGCGATCGAGGTGAATCCAGGACTCGACCGGCACGCGGCCGGCGTTCCCGTCGGGCGATTTGATGTCGAAGTTCTCGTGACCCCAGCTGCCTGACACGACTTCGTACGGATAGCCCGCCGGGCCGGTCTCGTGGACGATGATCGCGGCGGCGGCGCCCCTCTCCGTGGCGATCTCGTACTTGTAGGTCCAGCGGCCGTAGTACGTCATCGCCGGGCCCTTGAAGAGCCTCTCGTCGAGCTTCGACGGATCCGCTGGATCCGGCACGGCCGGATCGTTGATCAACATCATGATCGTCTTGCCCTTGAGGTCGACCCCCTTGTAGTCGTCCCAGCCGTATTCGGGCGCCACCACGCCGTAGCCCACAAAGACGATCTCGGAATCCTTCACGGTGACGGCAGGCTGGGCTCTCCGGGTCACCGCGACGTAGTCGGCCGGGAAGTTCAGCGCCATCGCCTTGCCGCCGGCGACGATCGTCGCCGTCGGCTTCGGGGTGATGCCGACGAGCGAGACCTTCTGAACGTAGGTGCCGTCAGGGTTTCCGGGCTCGAGCCCGAGGCGCTTGAACTGCTCGGTGAGATACGCGACCGTGAGCTGCTCGCCCTTGCCACCCGGCGCGCGCCCCTCGTACTCGTCCGACGCGAGCGTCTTGATGTGGCCGAGCACCTCGTCGCCCTTGATGCTGGCGAGCGCCGGCGTCAGATCCGGGACGGTCGAAGTGGTCGGCGGTGGCGTGGTCCCGCCGCACGCCACGAGCAGGCACGCTGCGAAAAGGCTGATCGAGAGATGACTGCAAGTGTTCATGGAAAAGCTCCAATGAAGTTGGGATCAGGGATTGGGGATCAGGGACGAGGAATCGAGGATACCTCTCTGTGAGCCCGTTCGGGCGATGTCGATGTCCCTGGTCCCTGACCCCCTGATCCCTATTTCAGATGCGCGGCGTGACGCAGCAGGCGCTCCTGGCTCATGCCGCGAAAGCACTGGAAGCATTCGACACAACTGTCGCGGTCGATCTCGGCGCGCCGTGTGGCCGGGTTGATGGCGATCGCGCCCATCGGGCAGATCGGGATGCAGTTCCCACACGCGACGCAGCGCTCGGGGCTGAGGCGCACGGGCGTTACTGTACCTCACGAGAAAAGGCGTCTCAATGAGCGCTGGGATTCGGGGTTTGGGATTCGGGATTTGGTCGCGTTCAGTCTTCGACCAGCAGCGCGTGAACCGCGACGATGGCCGTGAGGGTCGCGAGCAGGCCGGCGACGAGGATCAGCGGGGTCAGTCCGGACGGAGAAAGCGCGGACGCCCATGCCGCGACATCCTCCGGCGGCCTGCCTTCGAGGGCGGTGTCAGCGCGATCCGGCGGTCATTCGGTCCAGAAGGGCGGACGCCTTGTCCGCCTGCGCGGAGACCTTGTCGATCGCCGCGGCCACGAGTGGCACATAGCGTCGGGCGTCGTCCCAGGCCTTCTGCTCGACGCTCTCCCGAATGCCAGGAAGCGTCTTCACACCGTAGCCGGTGTAGAGGCCGGGAGCGTAGACCAGATGTTTGAACCAGTCGCGATGGGGCAGGCCGCCCTCGTGTCTCCAGAGGCGCTCGGCAGTCAACAGCAGTGAGTTGAGCGCCTTCAGATCGCTCGATCGGGACGCAAGCGCCTGCGGACTCGTGTCCGACAGACGCGCGACCGCTTTCTCGTACGCACCGCCGGTTGTCGTGAGGCGGCCGAGCGCCGCCCTGACGGGCGAGAGATCGAGCGACGGCGCGTCCGGGGTCTTCTTGTGCTCCTGCTCGATCTCCTCGACATAGTCCGAGATCGTCGTCGCGTAATCGGTGAACTGGAACGGCAGGACCGGAGCCTCGGACAACCGCAGGATCGCCGTGCCGACGAGCTGCGACAGCGCCACGCCGTGCGAGAACGACCCGTCCGAGAACTGCGTGAACCACGCGAACGTGTCGTAGATCGAGTGGTAGACACCGCTGGCCTCGTCGCCGCCGAACCCGAGATTCAGCGACGCGACGCCGAGATGATCCAGAAACGCCGTGTAATCGGACCCGGAGCCCAGCGCATCGAGGCCCATTCCGTCGATCCCAGCAGTCCCCACTCTTCGCCGTCCCACGACGCGAACACAATCGTCCGCTTCGGTTTCCACCCCTGCTTCACGAGCTCGCCGAGAGCGCGCGCGGTCTCCATCAGGACGACGTTGCCGCTCGTGGGATCGGATGCGCCGTTGACCCAGGCGTCGTGATGGTTGCCGTACAGGATCCATTCGTCGGGGACGGCGGCCCCGTCGATGCGGGCGACGACGTTGTAGAGCGGCCGGTTCTGCCAATCGAAGGAGAGCTTCAGCCTGACGCGCGCCGGGCCCGGGCCGATGTGGTAGGTGATCGGGAGCGAGCCGCGCCAGGACTCGGGCGCGACCGGTCCGCGAATCGCGCGCAATTGGGCGCCGTCCCACGGCCGCCACGATCCATCCGGATACACGTCGCCCTGATAGAACCCATCGTCTTTGGGATCCGAATAGATGATGCACCCCAGCGCCCCGTGCTCCCACGCGACTTTCGGTTTGATGCCGCGCCAGCTTCTCCCGTAGCGAGCGATGACGATCCGGCCTTTGACCGTCACTCCGAGCTTCTCGAGCTCCAGGTAGTCTTCGGGCGTGCCGTAATTGACGTAGACGAGGTCCGCGGTCGCGTCTCCGTCGCCGGCGTAGGCGTTGAAGGTCGGGAGCTGCCCCTGATCGCTGGAGTCCTTGTCCTGCGGAATCGCCGACTCTCTGAGTTGCGCCGCGTAAGGCTCCGGCGCCACGAGCTCGAGCGTGCGCTCGACCGGCATCGGCATGAAGGCTTCGTATTCCTCGATCCGCGCGCTCAGCCCCCAGCTCTGGAACTTCGAGAGAATGAACTCCGCCACCTTGCGGCTGGCCGGCGTGCCGGCCGTGTGAGGATCCTCGGTGATCGTCCGCATGAGCTCGCGCAGGTTCTCCGCGCGCGGGATCGCCCGATACCGCTCTTCG
>JACOUA010000408.1 GCA_016178075.1 Acidobacteriota bacterium | reverse complement strand
TATCGCGTCGACCAGATGCTCGCCGAGCAGCCGCCCGGGTGTGACCCCAATCAGATCGGCACACTCCGGGCTCGCCTCCGTAATGCGGAAGCTTGCGTTCGCGACGACGCGCGCGGCACCGAGCGGTGGAGGGCCACTCGGCGCGGCGGCCGCCCCGACCCTGGGAGTCATGGCTGGCGCGTGAACCGATCGGGGCGGCGGCTGCAGGCGCCCTTCGGCGTTGTTATCCCCCGCGCGGAGACGCGCGACCAGATAGTTGACCGCGTCGCTCAGCTCGCGGACGGGTTTGGCGCCGAGCGGATCGGTCACCTCCGTCAGATGTCCGGCCATTGCCAGCTCGAGATCCTCCTTGAGGCTCGATACCCCGCTCATCGTCTGACGACGAATCCGCGCGGCCACGACAAGGCCTGCGATGAGCGCCGCGAAAAGCGCAGGACCGACCACGACGAGAGAGCTTCCGACGGCGGGCGGCACCGACGCGCGGAATGTCGTCCACGCGATCGCGGCACGCGAGCCGTCGGCTTTCAGCATCGGCTCGGCGGTTTCGATGAGCTCGCCGTGCTGTGATTGGCGCAGACGAACGATGTCGGCCGGCGCCGTGTTCATGCCGGGAATCGAGGCAATGGACTCGGTGGCACGCGAGGCGGGCGCCAGCACATGTCCGTTGAGCGCCATGACGACGGCCGAGACGACGCCCGCTTCACGCCTAACACGATCGGCAGCGCCGCTGACATCGGCCGTGGTTCGGAGCGCATTCGACGCATCGGCGGCGAGCCATCCCGTCAGCGCGCGCGCTCGCGACGCGCCGACCGCGTCGAGCACGCGACCGGTCCACCAGGACATCGGCCACGCGGTGGCGAAAAAGACACCGGCGACCAGCAGCAGGATCTGAATCTGAAGACGCGCGGCCCAGGAGAGCCGCGATCGCCGCTTCGCCTGGTCTTTCTTTTGCGGCGCCGGTGCTGACGCCGGCTGAGGCGGTCGACTGGACAAGGGGGAGGCCCATTCGGCGGCGTCGGACCGGAGCTCCGGTGGGGCGACGAGTCGGGTCTTGTCGGGATCGAGCGCGGCATCCACCGGCGGTTCGACGACACGCGTGAGATCGTCGTCTGTGTCGAGCGCGACGTGGCGTGCCGTCGCGTTCGCCTTCGCATCTTCGATGTAGGTGATCGTCAGGCCGGCAATCTGAATGACGTCGTTGGGACGGAGCGTCGCTTCATGCACGCTCGCGCCGTTGACGATGATGCCGTTCCGGCTGCCGAGATCGCGGACGCGTGCGCCGTCACGCGCGGCGATGAATTCGGCATGTCGACGGGAGAGCTGCGGGTCGGCCTCGCTGATTTCACAGGTCGGATCGCGTCCAACTTCCACCGAGCCGACGAGCAGAATCTCGCGCTCGTGGGTTCCGGTCCTGACGAGAAGCCTAGCGGGCATACATGAACTGCAGCGCCACCGGGCCGATGATCACGATGAGGACCGCTGGAAAAATGAACAAGACCAGCGGAAACAGGATCTTCTGCGACGCCCGGGCCCCTTCCCTCTCCGCGCGCTGGAACCGCTCGACTCGCATCCGCTCCGCCTGCTGCTGGAGCACCGGGCCGATTGACGCGCCCAGTGCGTCGGCCTGGACCAGCACCGAGACGAACGACGAGACCTCTGGAATCTCGACGCGCCCCGCAAACGCCTTGAGGGCTTCGCCTCGCGATTTTCCCAGCCGGATGTCGTTCAGGATCGTCGCGAGCTCGTCACGCAGCGGGCCAACACGGCCGCGCTCGACCACGCGCTGGATGGCCGTGAGGAACTCGAGTCCCGCCTCGACCGACAATGCCAGCACGTCCACGGCCCCCGGTAGCGCTCGCAGGATCTGTCGATCGCGATGGCGGCGCAGATCCTTCACGAGCCGGTCCGGCAGATAAAACGCTCCGATCGCGGCCAGCAGAAACGCCGCGGGGTTGGTGAGCATCACGAACAGACGCGACAGCAGGAACGGGAGGAGGAGCGCGGTGATGATCTTCATCGGCAGCAGGTGTTCCGCCGTGATCAGCTCGCCGATGCCGGCCCGCTGCAGCTCGAGCGTGACCTTCGCGCGATCGCCGGGATACGGAACCTTGCGGAAGTGTGGCGCGAGCCGATCGGTCAGCGGGAAGAAGAGACGGAACCAGAGCGACGGCACACGCGCCGGATCGGCGCGCCGGACCGGAACGCCCCGCACCGCGAGCGTCCGCACGCCGGGCAGAACGTTGTACGCGAGCCCCGTCATGGCGGCGAAACACAGCAGCAGCGTCAGCAGGTAGAGAATCCGTTCCATGGTCACGAAGCTCCTAGTCACGAAGGTCCGCCGCGCTTGCCTGCACTCGTCGGTTTGAGGCGGAGCTTCGTTACGGACACCCAAAATTGATGATGCACTCCGCCATTTCCTGGAGCTGCTCGCGCAGTCCCGGATACATGACCGTCAGGAGCGACACCGCGATCAGTGTGATCAAGCCCGAGATCATCAAGTACTCGGTCGTCGTCTGGCCGGAC
>JACOUA010000060.1 GCA_016178075.1 Acidobacteriota bacterium | reverse complement strand
TGGATTCCCGCCAGTTGCTGCTGCCGTCGCGCCTCACGTCGCAAATAATATAAACAGTCTATATGGTCCCGGGCACTCGGCCCCCTTCACGGCGTCGACATCGCCGACCGCGTCGCCCAACTTACGGGTGTGTGTCAACCGGGAAGGCGGCACCTTTCAGGATCACGAAGAAGTCAGCCGAAGGAGATGACAATGAACACGATAGCTCGCGGCGCGCGGGGTCTCAGATGGTCGATCCTCCTGGCCGTGTTGGCGTTGGTGACCAATGTGGCCGCGCAGCAACCGGGGGATCTCATCATTCGCAACGGCCTCATCGTCACCGCCGTTGGACGAACGGAAGGCGACTTGCGCATTCGGAACGCAACCATCGCGGAAATCGGACGAAACCTGACCGCTGCGTCTGGAGCTCGCGTGATCGATGCCAAAAGAATGCTGGTGCTCCCAGGAGGCGTCGATCCGCACGTTCACCTCACCCCGACACGGACGCCGACCACCCTGAAGGGAGCCGATGACTATACGTCGGGATCCCGGGCCGCGCTTGCCGGAGGCAAGACGACCATCAGCAACTTCATCACCCAGACCGCCACTACCAATCTGCAGACGACGCTGGCGGAAGCGACGGAGCTGGTCAGGAAACAAGCGATCGCCGATGTGATCCTCCACGTCACCGCGAGCGATCCGAATGGGTTCACCGCGTCGGACGTCGCGACGTTGGCCGACCGCGGCTTCACCCTGAAGATTTTCCTCGTGCGTCCCGCGTTCGACCAGAACGCGGCCGGCTTCGTGAAGCTCATCCGCGCGGCCGGCGCGGCCGGTCTGCTCACCATGCTGCACTGCGAGGACGCCAGCCTCGTGACCACGACGCAGGAGCGGATGATGGCCGAAGGACGGGGCGCGCTCAAGGGGCAGAACTTTGCCGAGAGCCGGCCCGTTGTGGCAGAGGAGATCGCGACCGAGCGCGCGGTGGGGATCAGCGAGGCGACGGGCGCCCCGATCTACATCGTCCACATATCATCCGAGCGCGCGATGCGCGCCGCTGAAGCCGGTCAGGCGCGTGGTCTGCCCGTCTTCACCGAAGTACGGTTTCTGTACCTGCACCTGACACGAGAGCGGTTCGACGAGCCCGACGGCGCGATTTATACGGGCGACCCGCCGTTGCGGGAGAAGCGTGATGCGGACTATCTCTGGCGGGCGCTCGCCCGAGGGACGGTCAACGTCGTCGACACGGATCACGTCGGATATACACGCGAGGACAAGCTCGATCCGTCGCTCGACATCATCAACCATCGGCCCGCGGGGAACTACCTCCAGGTCCAGCTGCCGCTGTTGTACTCCGAGGGCGTGCGCAAGGGGCGCATCACGCTCGAGCGGATGGTGGCGCTGACCTCGACGAACCCGGCCAAGCTCTTTGGCCTGTACCCACGCAAAGGCACGATCGCGGTGGGGTCCGACGCCGACGTGGTGATCTGGGACCCGAACCTGAAGCGAACCATTCGGGACGAGGATCAACTGGCGAACGCGAAGTTCTCCATTTTTTCAGGTTGGGAAGTCACCGGCTGGCCCATCGTCACGATTCGTCGCGGCGAAGTCGTTTACGAAGGCGGCAAGATCCTGGCGGCGGCAGGGAGCGGCCAGCTGGCTCCACGTCAGCATTGGCAGAGGCCTTAAGGCCGCTTCAGTTCAGTCCAAATTCAGACACACTTCAGACACGGTCGATTGAAAGCCCCGCGCTTGTGCGGCATCCTGCCTCAAAAAGGAGCCACTGACCATGTCGATCAGTCGTCGTTCGTTTCTCGCCACCACGTCTATCCTCCTCACGCCGTCGGCCGCGCGCTCGACGTCCTTCGATCGAAAGGTTATCGGGAGGGAAACGAAGACATCACGCACTCGATGCGTGTCACCACTGACGGTCCGACCGGCTTCCCGCAGATTCACGTCATGGATCCCGACAGGAACATGATCGAGATCAATGCAGAGAGACTGGACTGAAGCGCCGATCAGAAGTGCTCACGCGTTCAGATGACGCGCCAGGAACGGAATCCCGCGCTTGCCCCAGAACGCATGTTCGTCGGGAAAGACCTCCTGCTCGATTCGATGGGCGGCGCCGAAGACGCTGTAGATCGCTCGCACCTTGTTGAAGCTCTCGATGCTCGCTCGAATCGGGAAGATGTTGTCTTTCTCCCCGGATTCCACGAACAGCGGCCTCGGCGCGATTAGGCCCGCAAGGTCGTGCATCTCGGCCCAGTTGAGGATCCCCGGCACGTAGTTGTCGATGCAGTGGGAGAGGCTCCCGACGCTGTCCCGGAAGGTGTTCAGGTAGCCGCTCACCAGGGCGACGCGGATGCGCGGCTCGAGCGCCGTCGAGAACAGCGTCACCGTGCCGCCGCCTGAGATGCCCATGCACCCGATACGGCTCGAATCCAGGTCCGCACGGGTGGCAATGTAGTCGAGCGTCCGCATGACGTCCCACACGCGCCAGCCGATCATCGTCTGACCAACCATCAGCGCGCCGCCCGCCACTGGATCGCATCCTTTGCGGGACAAGCCTTGACGGGCCGTGATGGGGTCCCGACGGCACCCGAAGGCCAGTGGTTCGATCGCGACGGCCGCCATGCCGGCTTCGGTCACTTGGATCGCGAAGTCGTGCTGGTAACCCGTCTTGTCGGTCCGCTCGCCGCCCCTGTCGTCGATGCCGACGATGTCGTCCACGCCGCGGCCGTGGCCCGGCACGCAGATCATAACAGGCGCCGGCTTCTGCGCCTTCTCCGGAAGCAGGACGTACGCGAGCACGCTGACACCGGCCCGGCTGTCGAACACGATCTTCTCGCGGCTGTAACCGGGGAATGTGCGCGTCTCGAGGGCGATCGCGCGCAGGGGTTGGCGCTCGGTCGGGAAACCCCCGACGAGCTCGGTCAGCTTCGACTGGAGCGTCTTCTGCCACTTCTCGGCCTCGCGGCGAGTGCGCGCCTGGAATCGGAGCCGTCGCGGCGCAGCCGCGTACAGATCGATCGCGTACGCGACGGGATCGAATCGGCGGTCTTCAAGCCCCTTCTCCACGCCGGTCAGCGGCCCGATATAGGTGGAAGGCGCCGACGCCGGCGTCTGCGCCTCGAGCCCTTCGACTGCGCTCAGGGCAGGCCGTACGGCGCGCGCGACCGTCATCCCGACGGCCAACCGCGCGAGTTCGCGACGAGAAAGTTTGGTCACGGGTTCAGAACCTCCAAGCCGTCCGCAGTATAGTCCTGGTGTAGTCTGGGCTCGCCGAGACGATGCCGGTATCGGCACTCACGGCGGCGGGCTCCGGAACGCGTTGTGGCGACCTACGCGAGAGGATGGGCCTTGTCGACCGTGAGCGTGAGGCTGGATCGTGCAGGCTGGCCTGCCGCACCGCGGCCTGGACAATTGTGACTATTAGTGACTAGAATATGACCATGAAGGCCGTGGGGATCGCCGAACTGAAGGCCCGGTTGAGCGAGCATCTCAGGTCGGTTCGGAAGGGGCGGACGTTGACCGTACTCGACCGACACACGCCCGTGGCTCGGATTGTCCCCTATGCCGCCGAGCCGGTTGAAGTCCGGCGCGCGACCCGTCGCCTCCGGGATTTGGCAGTCCCGCCGCCGCCCTCGGCGCCCACCGACAGCCTGGCGGTCCTGCTCGATGACCGCCGTCGCCGGTGAAGGCGTACCTCGACACCTCGGCGCTGCTGCGCCTGGTGCTGCGTGAAGCCGGAGCCCTCGACGAGCTGCGGTCCTACGACAATCTGGTGTCCAGCGAGTTGGTTGCCGTCGAGAGTTGTCGCACCATCGACCGGCTGCGCTTGCAGGGATCGCTCTCCACCGAGGAGGCGGCCTCCCGCCTCCTGGTGGTGACCGAGTGGCTCGAAGCGATCGACCTCGTCCTGCTACGACCGCCGGTGTTGAGCCGAGCGAGCGAGCCGCTGCCGACACCGATTGGGACGCTCGATGCCATTCACCTGGCGACGGCGCTCATCTGGCGCGATCGGATGCGTCAGTCGCTCGTCGTGGCCACGCACGACGCCGCTCTCGCCCTTGCCGCGCGGGCCTTCGGATTCGAAGTGCTCGGTGTCTGAGATTGCCCGCGCACGTAACAAATGAGATGCAAGCCGTTGACACCACCGGCTCCTCGGCTCACGATGGGGACCTCCAGAGGTAACGCGCGGAACGTCATGGAAGAGTTCCACTAGACGAACGAGATGATCATATGAAGAGTCGTACCTTCACTCTGCATGCCGCAGTGGTCGCGGCGACAGCAATCGTCGGGACGGTCGTGTCAATCGGCGCCCAGCAGAATCCGTATCTGGGTCGCTGGGATCTCACCGGGATTGGCGAAAACGCCGGTGTGTATTGGCTCGAAATCAAGGACGAAGGGGGGCAGTTGACCGGTATGTTCCTCAACCGCGGCGGGAGCCCGGTCAAGCTCGCTACGGTCAAGATCGAAAACGGCGAGCTGTTCTTCCAGGGTGCGCCGCCCCAGCGCGGGTCCGCGCCGGAGTCTCGCGCGCGTATCTACGGGGACAAGCTGGCAGGCACCATCAAGACTCCCGCACGCACGATCGAGTTCGTCGGCGTGCGCCCGCCGAAGTGGCCCGCCTTCGACGCCAACGCGACTCACAAGATGGGGAAGCCGGTCGAGCTTTTCGACGGCACGTCGATGGATGCCTGGGATGTGGCGGACAAGAGCAAGCCATCTGGCTGGTCGGTGGTCGACGGCGCGATGACGAATACGCCGCACGCCAATAACCTGGTCTCGAAACAGACGTTTCAGGACTTCAACATCCACGCGGAGTACAAGCTCGAGACGCACAGCAACAGCGGCATCTACCTGCGGGGCCGGTACGAGCTGCAGGTGCTCGACGATTACGGCAAGCCCCCCGCGACGCACGGACACATGTCCATCTACGCGTGGAAGGCCCCCTTGGTGAACGCGAGCAAGCCGGTCGGAGAGTGGCAGACCATGGAAGCCACGGTCGTGGGCAACAAGGTTACGGTGTTCCTGAACGGCAAGAAGGTGCACGACAACGCGACCCTCGAGGCCATCACGGGCGGCGCACTCGATGCGAACGAAACCGAGCCGGGGCCCATCATGATTCAGGGGGACCACGAGCAGGTCACATACCGGAAGGTGACGGTCACGCCGATCCTGGACGCGAGGCGGTGACGACCTGCGAGATGCCAGCGAGAGGACCTTCAGGCGCAGGTCGTCCGCGTCGCCGCTGAGCAGGGCGTCGCGGACCGCGCAAACAGCCGCATCCAGGTCTTCGATACCGATGGTTCCTTCAAACGCAGTGGCGCTTGAGCGAAGTGGTGGGAGGCCAGACCGAGCGCTCGTCAGAGCCGTGGTCGTTGTCAGTGTTGTACGGTGACCGCGTGAGGCCCTTTCACCGTCCGCGAAGCTTCGCGATCGGTCCGTCGACTCCGTTCGGCAACTGCTCGTTCGCGAGCTGATCCCCGTCTCGCACGGCCTGCTTCAGCCTCAGGAGCTCGGCCTTCAACGTTGCCGTCAGCGTGTCATGCCCGGGTTGGCCGTACAGGTTGTGGAGCTCGAACGGATCATTGGCCAGGTCGAACAGCTCCCACTGATCCTTCTTCCAGAAATAGATCAGTTTGTGCGTGCGGGTGCGAAGCCCGTAGTGCGCGCGGGTGTTGTGGTCGCCCGGATCGTGATAGTAGCGGTAGTACATCGAGGTGCGCCAATCGGGCGGCGTCCGGCCTCGCAAGACAGGCAACAGACTTCGGCCCTGCATGTCGGCCGGCACGGCCAGTCCGGCGGCGTCGAGCAAGGTCGGCGCGAAATCCACGTTCAGGGCGATGGCGTCGCTTCGAGTTCCGGCCTTGACCGCTCGCGGCCAGCGGACCAGCAAGGGCGTCCGCAGCGATTCCTCGTACATGAAGCGTTTGTCGAACAGGCCGTGGTCCCCCAGGAAGAAGCCCTGGTCGCTCGTGTAAATGACGAGTGTGTTTTTCGCGAGCCCACTTCGGTCGAGGAAGTCGAGCAGGCGGCCGACGCTGTCATCGATCGATTGGACGGTTGCGAGATAGTCCTGCATGTAGCGCTGGTACTTCCACCGGGTCAACGCTTCACCGCTGAGCGTCACAGGCTGTCCTCCGACATCCGTGGTGACGGTGTCGGGCTTGGTCGCCAGCCACGCCGCGAGCGCGGCGCCCTCGAGATCGGACGGCGGCCGAAGCTTGAGATCGCGCCGCGTGAGATCCTTCGCCACGCGCTGCTGGTTTTCGTGAAGCGCGTCCGTTCGTGTGTCGTAGGCGTCCCAGAACGTCTCCGGCTCCGGGATCCATCGATCCATGAATCGTGTCCCGTGCGCCGGGTCGGGTTCCCACGGCCGATGCGGCGCTTTGTGATGGACCATCAGGAAGAACGGTCTCGTCCGCGGCCGGTTCTTCATGAAGTCGATCCCCAACTCGGTGATGACGTCGGTCACGTACCGCCCGGTGTACGTGTGCTGGTCGGTCGCGGTATAGAAAACGGGATTCACGTAGGCACCTTGCCCTGGCAGGATGTCCCACCGATCGAAGCCCACAGGATCGCTCCCAAGGTGCCATTTGCCGATCATGCCCGTGTAGTAATGGCCGGCCTGGAGGAGTCGAGCCACCGTCATACGCGAGCTGTCGAATCGGTTGAACATCGTGACGCCGTTGAGGTGCGAGTACTGGCCGGTGAGAATCGTCGCGCGGCTCGGCGTGCAGATCGAATTCGTCGCGAACACGCTCGTCAGGATCGCCCCCTCTCGCGCCAGCCGGTCAAGATGGGGTGTCTGGTTCACGTGTGACCCGTACGCGCCGATGGCGTGCGCGGCGTGGTCGTCGGACATGATGAAGAGGATGTTCGGACGGTCCGCGTCCAGAGCCGGTGCGACGACGACCGCGGACAAGGCAAGGGCCAGAATGAACGCGCGCATGCAGCAGTACTCGCGGGCCACCAGCCTAGCCATTCGCACGTGCGGTGTCGAGCGTCGTGTCGACCCGGCAGGAATGAGCAACTAGCTGGTTGCGCAATTAGCCGCCGTGATGTAACATCGGGACAACAGCCAGGGCTGGGCCGAAGTCCTCGTCTGGCTGCAGACGTATGTCGAAAAGGCGCGGTGAACAGAGTCTGACAGCCGCGGCGCTCCTGTTCGCGGCGCTCGGCGACCAGACGCGGCTGGCGCTCCTGGACCGATTGTCACAAGGTGGGCCGGCCTCCATCTCGGTGCTCGCGGATCGCTTCCATCAGTCACGTCAAGGGATCACAAAGCACCTGCAGGTCCTCGCCGCTGCGGGAATCATCAGTGGTCGTCGTCAGGGCCGGGAGCATGTCTGGGCGCTCAATCCGGCACGGCTCGCCGAATGCTGGCGACGAATCGAAATCATCTCGCGCGCCTGGGACGATGCGCTGACACGGCTGACAACACATCTTGAGGGCAACGACCCGCGATGACGACCCTTGAGGTTCGGCTAGACGTTCGTATACGTCGTCTGGAAGAATGGTGCGATCGCTTGACGTGGAAGGAGGTTCACGATGCTGACTCGCCGCGAATTCCTCGGTGCGGGTCTTGGCGCCGCGGTCGCTGCTCGAGCGTATGCGCTTCCGGGAGACAGGATGCGCTTTGCCATGAGCGCCCACCAGTTTCGAACCATGTCTCCGCATCCAGAGACGGGCATCAAGATGGCGGCGCGGTACGGCTACCACGGCATCGAGCCCTTCCAAGATGACATGCCGCAATACCTCAAACGACCTCCCGAGGAATTCAAGAAGGTTCTCGAGGCCTCCGGTCTCGCGCTTTGCACGATTGGCAGCGGCGGTCAGTACCTCGACCCCTCCGGGATTCGGGAGACGATTGAGAGCAATGCCGCCCGCGCCCGTTACATTTCTTATTTCGGCTGTAAGCACCTGAAGGTCAATCTGAGCCGGCGCGTCGGCGCCGAGAACCTCAGCCTCGCACACGCGAAGACTCTTGCGAGGAATCTGAACGAGGTCGGGAAGCGAACTGCCGATGCTGGGATCAGGTTCGCATTCCATCCGCACGCGTGGACCCTTGTGGAGCGCCAGCCCGAGCTGGACATGATGATGGACATGACAGATCCCGACCTGGTGTCTCTCGTGCTCGACACTGGCCACCTAACGTTGGGCGGCATCGACCCGGTGAAGTGCCTTCGCGACTATTACTCCCGCATCGCGGCGATACATCTCAAGGACGCGGAGGCCAAATACCGCACCGCCAACGGCTGGAAAGGTCCGGCGCCGAGTCAAGAGGAGCACGACAGGGTCAATCTTTACAAGCGCCTCGGAGCCGGAGGCGTGGACTTCCCGGCGTTCTTCCGCGTTCTGCGCGAACGCAACTACAGCGGGTGGATCACGATGGATTTCGACGCGCCCAGACCTGGTGAGGGGACGGTCGAGGAGGACATGAACTCCCACAAGAAGTACCTCCTCGAAACGTTGCACGCGAATTTGAGAAGTTGACCCCTCGCGGTCAGTCTGAAACCTTATCGAGTCCCTCGGTCATCTCGATGTAGGTGCCCCAAGGATCGGTGATGAACGCAATGGCGATGCCGAGCGCCGGCACCTTTCTGTACGGGACAGCCAGTTTGATGCCATCAGCTTCGAGCTTCTTGCAGAACTCCTCGAGGTTCTTCACTTCGAAGCCGATGTGATCGAGTGCGCGCCCCTGGGTGGCGACCACCGGATCGGTCGACGGCGAGAAATTCAGCGCGACGCCCGGCAGATCCGCAGCCGGAAAGGCTCCACCCGTACGCGACTTGGCGCCGAATGTCTTGACGTACCACGCTTGCATCTCCGCGTTCTTGGGGTTGAAGAAGTGCACGTGATGGAGCGTGATGGGGATCGCCTGCTGTCTATTCTCGACCAGTTCGACCTTGACGCCGTCCGGCGCCAACGCGAACGCGATCGAAGCACCGCCAGCTTGCGCCGGACCGGCGATATCGTCTTTCACTTCGCGACCGGCGGCGACCTCCGTCTTCGTGATCATCTGGAAGCCGTTTGCCTTCACCTTGTCGACCACTGGATGGAGGTTGGGCACGGAGAAGCCGATGTGATTGACGGTCGTGCCTCGGGTGCCGCCGGTCGGCGCCTGATTCGAACGAAAGAAGATCAGCACGTTGGGGAACTTGATGACCTCGGCGTTGTTGGTGCCGATCTTGATGAGCGTTCCGCCGAGGGTATCGACGAAGAATTTCTTTTGAGCGTCCACATTGGTCGTGTTCAGGTGGTGATGGCCATAGACGATCGGTCCGTCCTTTGCCGCGACAAGCTGAGCGGAGGCCGTCGACGCCACAGAGACGACGAGCAACGCCGACAACAACAGCGCGAGCGTTCGTTTCATTTCAATCTGCTCCTGGCAACGGAAGAGTCTACACTGCTGCCGTTGTTTTTCTCAACGATTCAGCATCAGCGTCTCTAGGCCGGGCGTGCGATGAACCAGTGATGGCCTATCGAGTCTTCCACGGCGGCGACACGGTCGCCGTACCACTGATCGGTTGGTGGCGAGAGCGACTTCGCCCCCGCCGCGAGCGCCTCAGTGCCCGGTCATCGTCTGTGCTCGCCGTCACGTTTCTCCGGAAGCTGCGTCTCTGATTAGAGTAACGGCCGGACGTGGTGGAAAGTTACGGGCGCGCGGCGCGGCAGCCAAGAAGGAAGCAAGACGCGAGGGATGGTGAGCCTAACCTTGGCCAGTTGGAACCGGATTGGCGAATGGCTCAGGCGCCTGGAGGCGCTTCGACAGGCCGCCTGAGCAGTGAGGCGTCTGTTGCCGCGCTCACTCGGCTTCTCAACACTGATCAACGGTGGCGGGACCATCATCCGGCTCCAGCAGCCGCCGCCGGCACTGCAAGAAGCTCTGCCTAACGGAGTGCACTCAAGTTTTTAGCTAGCGAGATGAGATCGTGTTGGTTAATGGCTTCGACAACCGCATACCATTCGTCGTTCACGGTGTCGGGGCATCTCGCTCCGAGGATCGCGCCTGCTATGGAAGCAACCGAGTCGGCGTCGCCACCTATGTTTGTTGCGACAAGGATCGCCGCCTCAGCGGACTCCATCAACGTTCCGAGTGTGATGGCGAGCGGCACGATCGTTAACGGGTCGTTGGGGAAGTATGTGGCTGCTACCTCGCCGGGGTGGAGCTCGGTCCGTTCGCGCAGATCGGTGTGGACGGTAAGTATCGCCTCTGCGAAAGTCGCATCCGGCGAACCCGGCCGTTGATGTTCGGCCTGGGCCGCCGCACGCTGTGCGATCCCGATGATTTCGGGCGACGACGCGCCGTCGATCGCCGCGGATACGGCCGCTGCCGTCGCGGCGGCAGCCGCGACCGCGAGGGCCCCTCCGTGCGTCGAAATTGATGCCTCTCGCGCACCGGCGACGATCTCGGCCATGCGGCGTGAGCTGTACAGCATCCCGACGGGAGCGACACGAACGGCGGCGCCACAACCATCATGTCGCTGCGTCACTCGCGAAGGGTCGCCCGCCTGATGAAACTCCCAGAGCGACTGCACACCGGGATGAACGCTCTTCTTGCACTTGAGCAGTTCGCGGCCCACGGTCACGTGACGAACATCGCCGTCCTGGAGAATTGCCCGCGCCACCGCAATGGTGCGCTCGGTGTCATCGGTGGTCTCGCCGATTCGCCACTCGTGTCGCGTATTGCCGACATAGCGCGGGATGACTGTTCCTGGCAGTCCCTCGAATCCACGGAGCCCCTCGGGATACCAGCGGAGAACGCCCTCCCGAGACAACGTCTCGGTCTGCTTTCCGATGGCGTCACCGGTGGCGATTCCCTTCAGCGAAGCGAGCATCCGCTCTTGGACCGTTGGATCCATATCAGCAACGTGAAGCGTACCGCCAGGGAGCAAGTGTCAAGTCGCAACCGCCGCCACCACCGATCTCATGGCGATCGAGCCCGAAGCAAGAATGGAGGAATCGCTCGTGATCGTCCCGAGGGCGATCCAGCTCTCGTGACCGCGTTCGCGCGCGAGGGCATGCTGAACGTCACGAAGCGTGACCTGTTTCGGCGCGCCGGGGTGCGCGCGAACCAATCGTGCGCGGGCATCAGCCTCGCCATCGCGCAGGGATTTCAGCCAGCGCTTTGCAGCCTTTCGTAGATTGTCGAGGGTGGTCAAGAGATGCCTCCTTCCGTTCAGTGCCTGGCGTCCGCTTGCTTCAGGCCGGAAGAAGGTTCGAGTCTCACGATCGAACCAGACGGGTGGGAGGTGACTCCCTTGCCGCGGACAGGAAGCGCCCCAGTGCGCGCTGCGATCAGTTTGTACAACTGGAGGTCGCGCTGTCAAACAAACTTGAACGTCGTTTCGGCAAGGACCTTGGCGTCGCGCCATCGCGAGCGGCCGCGTCAGGAATCTTTCGCAGTCCGTTGTTCGATATCGTGTCGGAAACAGAACCTGTAGCGGTTGCAGTCCTCGATGTCAAAGTCCGGCACCCTTACGGCGGACCACACGCGCTTCGAATATCGAGATGATGTGGGGTTGGACCGCTATACGGCGCCTTACGAGAATTTTGTTCTCGTTGCCGTAGAGCGGTCCTAGACGCGCACAGCGCGCCTGCGAGCCGGGGTCCCCGACGCGCGTTTTTCAGCGCGTTGGGGTGGGAGGGAGCGGCGCGGGGCGTAGGGGCCCCCGCCACCGACCGAGCCGGGGTCCGGGGCAGATCCCCGGCCTAGTTGAGCGCGGACGCGGCGCCTTGAAGAAGCCGATCGGTAAAGCTACGCTGTCACAGCATGGGTCCGGCCAGCGAAATAAGAATGAAATAAGGATGATAAGGATCCGCTCGCTCACCGTCGCCCTCGTCCTTGTCGTGGTCGCCGGTTGTAGTTCTCCGCGGGATTCTGCGCCGACAGGTGGCGCCCAGCGTCCGCCTGAACCCGAATCGCACGCAAGGCATCAGGCATCAGCGACGGCTGCGTCGGGCGACGCTGCCCAGGGGGCCGCCATGCACGTGAATGCCGCCGCCGCGCCGACCCCTGCCCCCACCGGCATGGTGTGGGTTGCCGGCGGGACCTTCTGGATGGGATGTGAAGGCTGCGGCATGCCTGACGCGCTGCCCGCGCATCTTGTCTCTGTCAACGGGTTCTGGATGGACCGGACGCCCGTGACGAATGCCGAGTTCCAACGGTTCGTGAGAGCCACTCGGTTCATCACGGTGCCTGAGCGTGAGCTCGATCCCAGGGATTTTCCTGGAGTTCCGCGGGACAAACTGGTGCCCGGTTCGGCCGTGTTCCACCCGACCTCGCAGCCCGTGCCGCTCGACGATCCTCTGCAGTGGTGGCGGTACACGCCAGGCGCGAGCTGGAGGCATCCCGAAGGGCCCGGCAGCAGCATTCGGGACCGCGCGGATCATCCGGTCGTGCACATCGCGTTCGAGGACGCCTTGGCCTACGCGCAATGGGCCGGCAAACGGCTGCCCACGGAAGCCGAGTTCGAGTTCGCCGCGCGCGGGGGCCTCGATCGAAATCTGTATCCGTGGGGCAACGAGCTGACGCTGGGCGGTAAGGCCGTGGCCAATACCTGGCAAGGACAGTTCCCAGCGAGCGACCGCGGGGACGACGGCTACGTCGGGACCTCGCCGGTCACCGCCTTTCCGCCAAATGGGTTTGGCCTCTACGACATGGGTGGCAACGTCTGGCAATGGTGCGCCGACTGGTACCGACCGGACCATTACGCCGTACTGGCGAAGGCTGGGCCGGTCGCGCGCAACCCGCAAGGACCGAGCGAGGGGTTCGACCCCCAGGAGCCCGGGGCCGCTAAGCGAGTCCTGCGGGGGGGATCCTATCTGTGCACCGATCAGTACTGCGCCCGGTACCTGGTCGGCAGCCGCGGCAAATCCGAAGTCAGCAGCGGAGCGTCGAATCTCGGCTTTCGTCTGGTGCGCTCGGTATCGCGGTAATCCAGACCGCCTCCGGTATCCCCTTGCCCCCCGCGAGTGACCGTGCGAGTATGCCGCGCATGCGTCCACACGTCGGACCGCTTGTTTGCGCGCGGGTGTTCTGCGTCGCCGCTGCAGTGATCGCGGTTGCGCAGCCGGCGGCCGCGCAGCCTGCCACTGGCCGCACGAACGTTCTGCTCATCATGGCAGACGATCTCAACAACGACATCGGGACCTACGGTCATCCGCTGGTGAAAACGCCCAACCTCGATCGTCTGGCCGCGCGCGGCGTGCGGTTCGATCGAGCCTATAACCAGTTTCCACTGTGCAGTCCGAGCCGTGTGTCGCTTCTGACAGGCCTGCGGCCCGACACCACACGTATCTACGATCTGCAGACCGATTTCAGAACGGTGCTGCCCGACGTCGTGACGCTGCCGCAGTTGTTCAAGCGCAACGGCTACCTCGCGGCACGGGTCGGCAAGATCTACCACTACGGAAATCCCGGGCAGATCGGCACGAGCGGACTGGACGATCCGGCGTCGTGGGACATGGTCGTGAACCCTCGCGGAATTGACAAGGACGAAGAGGACCAACTCACCAATCTCACGCCAACGCGGGGGTTGGGCAGCGCACTCGCGTACTACGCCTCACCGGCGCCGGACGAGCAACACACGGACGGCAGGGTTGCGACGGAAACGATCGCGCTTCTCGAGAAGAACAAGGACCGTCCGTTCTTCATCGGCGCCGGTTTCTACCGGCCGCACTGTCCCTTCATCGCACCTCGGAAGTACTTCGATCTCTATCCCATCGACCGGATTCCGGCGCCGGCGGCATCGCCCGACTCGTCGGCCCGGGTGCCGCTCGCGGCGTGGTTCACGACCCCGCCGCATTGGGGCGTCAGCGAGCTCGGGCAGCGGGAGAGCATCAGGGCGTACTACGCATCGATCAGTTTTCTCGACGCCAACGTTGGACGGATTCTCGACGCCCTGGACCGCTTACGGCTGGCGGACAGGACCATCGTGGTCTTTGTCAGCGATCACGGCTATCAGCTGGGCGAGCAAGGCCAATGGATGAAACAAACGTTGTTCGAACGTTCCGCGCGAGCACCGTTGATCGTGGCCGGGCCCGGTGTATCCGCGAAAGGCCGCTCATCGTCGAGAGTCGTGGAGTTCCTGGATCTTTATCCAACCCTCGCGGGGCTGGCGCATCTTTCGGCGCCGCCGGGTCTCCATGGACGATCGCTGGCTCCATTGCTGCAGAACCCGCAGACACACTGGAACCGCCCGGCGCTGACGCAGGTTCGGCGGGGCGGAGGCAAGACCGCGTTCATGGGATACAGCGTGCGCACCGAGAAGTGGCGGTACACCGAGTGGGACAACGGGAAGCGTGGCGCGGAGCTGTATAACGAGGTCGACGATCCGAGCGAGATGCACAACCTCGCGGCAGATCCGACGCACCGGCAGACCGTCACCGAGATGCAGCGCCTGCTGCGACGCGTGATCCGGCACTGAGGCGTCTCGCCATGGTCGGCAGAGCGGCGACATTCGCGACAGCCCTCTTGGCGCTGACCGGCGCCGTGGCAGGCCCGGCAGAACCCCAAAGCGCTCAGCTGCCTGTCAGACCGAATATCGTCTGGATCTCGAACGAGGACATGAGCCCGCGCCTTGGCGCCTACGGCGATGTCCTGGCGCGCACGCCGGTGCTGGATCGCCTCGCCAGGCAGTCCATCCGGTACACCAACGCATTCACAACCGCGCCCGTCTGCGCGCCGAGCCGCGCGGCAATCATCACGGGCATGTACCAGACGGCCATCGGTGCGCACCACATGCGGACGACGGAAGACCGAGTGCCCGAGCTGCCGGGGCCCTACCTCGCCGTGCCGCCGTTTTACGTCAAGGCGTTTCCCGAGTACCTCCGGGCTGCCGGCTACTACACGACCAATCGCGCCAAAACGGACTACCAGTTCGGCGTGCCGTTCACGATCTGGGACGATCTGGGGCGCACTGCGCACTGGCGTCACCGCCCCGACCCGAACCAGCCGTTCTTTTCGGTGTTCAACCTAGAGGTCACGCACGAGAGCCAGATTTTTCCCACGAGCCCCGCGCGGAAGGGCAAGCCGCTCGTGACCGACCCCGCCAGGCTCGAGGTGCCACCGTACTATCCGGACACACCGGCCGTCCGAGAAGAACTCGCGCGCATGTACGACAACATCGCCGACATGGACAGCCAGGTGGGCGAGATTCTCAAACAACTCGACGAGGACGGGCTGGCCGAGAAGACGATCGTGTTTTACTGGAGCGATCACGGGGACGGCGTGCCGCGTGCGAAGCGATCACTTTACGACTCCGGCCTGCGCGTCCCGCTCATGATCCGTTGGCCGAAAACACTCGCTCCTCCAGCCCAACGCGCTGGAAATCGCGCGTTGGGGACCCCGGTTCCTGCGCTCGGCGCGGGTTCCGTCAGCGATCAACTCGTCAGCTTCATCGACCTGGCCCCGACCGTGCTCGCGCTCGCCGGCGTCGCGATTCCCACTCATCTCCAGGGTCGAGTCCTCGTCGGGCCGAAGGCCGCACCTGCACCGGAGTTTGTCTTCGCTGCGCGCGACCGGATGGACATCGAGTACGACATGATGCGATCGGCGCGCGACGGGCGGTATCTCTATATCCGCAACTTCGCGCCGGAGCTCCTCTACGCGGGCCACATCATCTATCGCAACCAGAGCGCCATCATGCAAGAGTGGCTCAGACTGCAGGCCGA
Organism: Acidobacteriota bacterium; assembly: GCA_016178075.1. Lineage (GTDB taxonomy): Bacteria > Acidobacteriota > Vicinamibacteria > Vicinamibacterales > JACQTH01 > JACQTH01. The sequence continues at coordinate 7,367 of JACOUA010000060.1, read as the reverse complement.
AGGGAAGTTGAGCGGCAGCCCCGCGCTCTGGATGCGAACCAAGCGGCCCGCCGAGGAGCTGTACGACACGAAGATGGATCCGTACCAGATCCACAATCTGGCCGAAGAGCCGGCGCACCCCGCGACGCTCGAGCGAATGCGCAAGGCGGCGATGGAGTGGATGAGGCGGATCGGCGACCAGGGCCTCATCAACGAGGCCGAGATGATTCAGCGCATGTGGCCGGGCGGCGTGCAGCCGGAAACGGCGCAACCCTACATCGTGCCGCGCCGTTCGACGGACGTTCCGGTGCGGCAGGAATCCATGGCGATCAAGGCGCCGATGGAGGTGATCGTCTACGTACCGACGCAAGGCGCCTCCATCGGCTATACGACTGAGGACGGACCGACTGCGAAGTGGCGGCTCTACTCGGGTCCGATCCTCATCGATTCTCCGATGACGCTTCGCGCCAAAGCGATCCGCTACGGATACAAAGAAAGCGCGGAAACGCGCATCGTGTTTACGAAGTTGCCCTAGTGCGATGCACGTTCATTGCGCCCTGATACCGCGCGGGAACCTCGGCAGATCGCGAAGGCACGGCCAAAAGTCGTTGACCCGGTTGGTCTGCCAGCGTAAGCTGACTGCCTCCTCGAACGTCTATGACGCTGACACGCCGTGAATTCCTCGTGACGGCGGGAGCGGCCGCGGCGGCGCGGACGCAGCCAGGCTGCCGCGCGAGCGCGCTGCTCATCATCGCCGACGATCAAGGGCTCGACCTGGGTTGCTACGGAAACCGGGCCATCTCCACGCCGCACATCGATGCGTTTGCGGCGTCGGCCGTGCGCTTCACGCACGGGTTCGCAACCGTGTCGTCGTGCAGCTCGAGCCGCTCGGTGCTCTACACCGGGCTGTTCAACCATACGAGCGGCCAGTACGGGCTCGCGCACGACATCCACAATCAAAGCACCCTCGACGACGTGGAATCGCTGCCGCGGCTCCTCAAGGCGGCCGGCGTCGCGACGGGCGTGGTCGGCAAGCTGCACGTGAAGCCGCCGCAGGTGTACCCGTTCGACTACCTTGTCGAAGGCCGTGAGATCGCCGGCAATCGCGACGTCGCGGCGATGGCGCGGAAGGTGGGCGAGTTCCTGGCCGCCACCAAGAGCCGTCCATTCCTGCTCGTCGTCGGCTTCAGCGATCCGCACCGCAACCAGGCCGGATTTGCCAACGCGCGGAGTTACACCGACGTGCCGAAGCACGCCTACGACCCCGCGGCGGTGCGCGTGCCGGCGCACCTGCCCGACTGGCTGGAGGTGCGCCAGGACCTGGCGGATTACTACGAGTCCGTCACGCGGCTCGACCACGGCGTCGGGATGATTCTGCGCGAGCTCGAAGCGTCGGGCCGCGCGCGCGATACCCTGGTCATCTACGTCAGCGACAACGGCATCCCGTTTCCGGGAGCCAAAACGACGTTGTACGATGCGGGCATTCATCTGCCGCTCATCGTTCGCGCCCCCGAGCGGGGACGCGCCGGCGCCACGACCGGGGCGATGGCGAGCTGGATCGATGTCGCGCCCACCATTCTCGACTGGACGGGCGTGGCCAGGCCATCTCGGTACACGCTGCCGGGCCGATCTCTGCTGCCGGCGCTGGATGAGCCGCGCGGGTGGGATGAGGTCTACGCATCGCACACGTTTCACCAGATCACGATGTACTACCCGATGCGCGCCGTCCGCACGCGCCGCCACAAGTACATCCTGAACCTGGCGCATCCGCTCCCGTATCCGCAGGCCTCCGACATCCTCGACTCGCCGACGTGGAAAGCGATCGCGGCCCGTCAGCCGAAGAAGATGGGCGCGCTCGCGGTTGCCGCGTATTTTCAACGTCCCGCCGAGGAGTTGTACGACGTCGAACGTGATCCGAACGAGGCGCACAACCTGGCCGGCGATCCCGCCTCGAGCGCCATGCTCAAGGAGTTGCGGGCGAAGATGACCGCGTTTCGCGAGCGCACGCGGGATCCGTGGCTCGTGGGCCGACAGGCGTATCGCGAGACAGCGCATTAGCTATGCCGCCCAGATCACGCGGCTGAACAAGGAAATCGGCCGGCTCGTGAGGGCGCTCGACGAATTGCGGTTGAGCGAGCGGACGATCCGCATGTTCACGAGCGATTAAGGTAGGCGTCCAACCCGAATCCGTCGCCATCGGACGCGCGCGAGATCGCACGTGGGTAGAGGCAGAAAGCATGAAGGTGAGAAGAAAGACGGAAATCCGGAAGGTTGCTCGATGTGTCATGACTCGGTCCAGCGTGCGCGGCTACGCACGGTCGCAGGAGGCGGACCGTCCATCGCTTTGATAGGGAGCAGGCGGTCTCCCTTTCTCGAGCAAGATAGCGTCGCGCCTTTCAATGCATTCCGGTAGTTACCTCCAAGGCGGGCCTCGATTTTGCTATGACCTCGTACGACCACTCGTACACTTCCGCGGCATCACACGTGCCGCCGAAGACCCAGCCCCCAGCGACCAGTACGTTTCCATTCGCAAGCAGTGCTGCTGTGTGCCCATACCGGGACGCATTCATATCGCTCGTCGCGCGCCATTGTCCTGAAACCGGATCGTAGAGCTCCGCTGTACGCAACACAGTTATGTTCGCATCGAAACGTGGATCATAAACCCTTCCGTCGCCGGCGTAATACACGACATCGCCCCTATGTCCGCCGGCGACCAGCACCTTGCCGTCGGGCAGCAAGGTCGCCGTGTGATCGGCGCGGCGGTCGGTCATGCGGCCGGTCGCACTCCACTGTCCTGTAACCGGGTCGTAGAGTTCCGCTGTGTCCACCGCGCATAACTGACCCGATACACCGTCGCAGATAACTTCGCCACCTCCGCCGGCGACCAGCACCCTGCCGTCGGGAAGCAGGGTCGCCACCGGACCAGCGCGTGCACTGGTGAGATTGCCCGTTCTCGTCCAGGTACGCGTAGACGGGTCGAACAGTTCGACCTCTCTGACGCCTCTGCCGACGAAGACGCCGCCGATGACCAGCACCTCGCCGTTCGCCAGCACCGTGGACGCATGGCCAACGTGTGGTGAAGGCATCGTCCCCGCAGAGCTCCATGCGCCGGTGACCGGGTCATAGATCTCAGCGCTGCTGTGCGTGAACCACCCGCTCCCTTGATAGTAGTTGCTACCGCCGATGACCAGCACGGTCCCGTCAGCCAGGAGGTTTGCCGTGTGACCCTCACGGGGGACACTCAGCTCGCCGGCGGGCTGCCATGTGCCGGTGGCGGGATCATAGATTTCCGCGCTGCTCACGACCCTATCTGTATAGCGAACGTAGTCAATCCGAATGCCGCCCGCCACCAGCACCTTGCCATCCGCCAACCGCACTGCGATGTGACCGTAGCGCGGCGTAATGAGGTTGCCCGTAGAGCTCCATTGGCCCGTGCTCGGATCGTAGAGCTCGGCGGCGATGCCCCCGACAACCAGCACTTTGTTGTTCTCTAGGAGAGTGGCCGTTACAGGGGGCGCAATGCCTGTGGGCCGGCAGTCCCACGTCGCGAGCGAACCGGTCACGCTCCAGCGACCTGTCGGTTGCGCGTGGACGTCTGTGGCGCTCGCCAGGACAGATATCAGTACCGCCATTCTGACGAACGCGATCCTGTCCTGGCCGAATTGTGCACTCGCCGAAACTGGAGTCATCACGGTACACTCTCCCGAATCCGTTAGGGTAGCGGATCCTGACGGCGTGAGAGTGCCATTTGCCGCTCTGCGAAAGCAAGCTCTGAGGGGTAGCAAAAGGGTGTGATACCCCTTGCGCCATATTGCAACACCGTGAAAACAAGGCATATGCTCAAGCCCGTGCCACGAGTCGAAGTTGAACCACAGGCTGCGCGGCGCCAACTGGAACAGGTGCTCCAGAGTACCGGTTTCGTGCGCAATGAGCGTCTGTCGCGGTTTCTTCGCTTTGTGATCGAGCGGCATCTGGAGGGCAGGGATCACGAGCTGAAGGAATCGGTGATCGGGATCGAGGTTTTCGGCCGGAGACCAGACTACGATCCCAAGCAGCACCCGATCGTTCGCACCGAAGCGGCGCGCCTTCGGGCGCGGCTCAGTCAGTACTACTTCGCCGAGGGGAAGGGCGACGCGCTGATCATCGAACTGCCCAAAGGCGGCTACGTACCGCGGTTTCACGAGGCCGCGAGAGCACCTGAAGCGGCTTCTCCCGCACGTGGGCAGAGAGCGCCGCGGCATGGAATACGTCATTGGCGAAGGATCGCGCTGGGGGCCATGACCGTGGCTCTCGCCGCAACGGCCCTGTGGTGGATGAATCAGGGACGTGCGCCCGTCACGATCGCCGTTCTGCCGCTCGAAAACCTTAGCCAGGACCCCACCAGCGACTACCTCGCTGACGGGCTTACCGACGAGCTGATCCGCGACCTCTCGATTATCGAAGGCCTGGTGCCGCGCTCCCGCACCTCTTCCTTTGCCTTCAAGGGCAAGCCGCGGAACCTGCGCGAGGCGGGGAAGCAGCTGGCAGCCGACTACGTCCTGGAAGGTTCCGTTCTGCGCGTCGGCGATCGGTTGCGCATCAACGCACAGTTGATCCGCGTACGGGACGACTTCCCGCTCTGGTCGGGCAAGTTTGACCGCGAGCTGACAGACGTGTTTGCGATCCAGGAGGAAATCTCCCACGGTATCGTCAATGGCTTGCGGCTGAAGCTCGGTCGCGGCCGCCGCCGGTATGAAGCGAGCCCCGAAGCGTACAACCTCTATCTTCGTGCACGCGCTCTACCGATTCGGGCCGGCCTCGTCGGCTACGACCAAAGCGTCGCGCTCTTAGAGGAGGCCATCGCAAAAGATCCCTCGTTCGCCCCCGCGTACGCAGCTCTTGCCACAGCTCACGCAGCTCGATCCGGGCAATTCAGGTTCGACATCGACGACGAGGTCGCGAAAATGCGAGCCGCGGCAGAGAAAGCGATTCAGTTGGATCCTCTACTCGCTGAGGCCCACGACGCCCTCGGCATGGGCTATTCACGCGATGCGCAATGGGAGCCGTCGGAAACCAGCTTTCGCCGCGCTATCCAAATCGACCCCAGCCGCTCCACCTCGTACTTTCACTTCGCTATGTCTCTTCTCTTGCCGCTCGGCCGCCTTGAGGAGGCGCTGCAGCAACTGCGCCGGGCGGTGCGAACCGACCCGCTCTCACCCGAGGTCCACTACGGTCTCTCCTACGTATTGATTTCGGCCGGCCGTTACGACGAGGCTGAAGGACATTGCGAACGGTTGCCCGACCCCGGGGGCGAGCGGGGCAGGAGCGAGTGTCTGGGGCGGGTCCGATTAGGTCAGGGGCGAATCGGAGAAGCGATCCAGACCCTCGAGGCTGCCTACCATCCGGGAGTCGGCAGGGGTGCGTGGATTCGGGCCCTGCTCGGCTACGCCTATGGGCGTGGCAGCCGCCGCGAGCAGGCGGAAAAGCTCGCAGCCGCGAGTTCGCAGAATCCCTTCAACCAAGCCGTGATCTCCGCCGGTCTGGGGGACAAGGACCGCGCGTTTGAAGCTCTCGATCGCGCTGCCGTCGCCGGGCCTTTTCGCATCGGCCGGGCGCTCACGTGGCCAGAATTGGCCTTACTCCGTCGCGACCCACGGCTGAAAGCTCTACGCAAGAAGGTTGGCTTGCCGCAATAAGACCTTCACGATTTGCGGGTGGCTGCTTCCAGGATTTTCGTGACCTCCCGGCGCCCCGTCTTATAGGCGTGCGTCCAGGCCGCCTCCGCCGGCGCGATCGGCCGCCTCCACGTCGGCGCCGTGCTTGAGCAGCGTTTCCACGATCGGCAGATCGCCGGACGCAGCCGCCTCGATGAGCGGCGTGCGGCCATCGGCATCCGTGGCATTGATGTTGGCGCCTCGTTCGAGAGCGGAATCTGACGATGGCGTGTTGATGGGCGGAGGCGGCGCCGGCAAGCGCCGTGGCGCCCCCGTCGGTTCTTCATCTCGATCCCCAGGCCTCGCCGAGGAGCGCCTTGACCAGTCCAGGCGGCCCTGCTGCGCCGCCGCGACCAACAGGTCCTCGCGTTCGCGGAGGGCGCCGGCCTTCAGGAGCCGTTCGGCGATCTCCAGCGCGTCCTTCGACAAACTGTAGATCATCGCCGTCTGCCCGCCGGCATCGTGCGCGTCCAAGTTGACGCCGGTGTTCAGCAGCGGCTCCACCGCGCCCGGCTTTCCGGTCAACGCGGCCGCCATCAGCGCCGTACGACCCTGCTGATCGGTGACGGTGGCGTCGGCGCCGGCCGCGAGCAGCCTGGCGAGGCACCGGAGGCGCCGTATCGCCTGGAGCTGCGGTCTGAATAGTTACCGTGGGCGCCGTTTCGCCGCTGGCGCTGGCCTCAAGCACTGGCTACCACAGACCTTGATCGTGACGCGGCCGATAATCGGAGGACCAGCCGATGGATAACCTTACGAATGACGCCGTTCTCAACGCGATCCGGACCGGCGAGTACCTGGCACCGAGACGCGTTCAGGGCTGAAATGGCGCGTATTGACGGATTGCGACCCCTCGTTACCACCGACGATCCGGACATGGTGCTGCGTTTCGTGAAGTCTGATGACCCCGACGAGGTGTCTATCGCGTATGCGCTCGGTCGCAAGCTGATTCAGAGAGTTCCTTCCGAAATCGTGCCGCACTTCCATGCTACGTTCGGCCGAACCGGTTTCCGTCGGAATTTCGCCTACGGCGGGACTTGGCGAGGCGAGCGATACGCCTCCAAGCAGGTTGAAGCCTCGGCGGTCGAAGAAGGCGATGGGTGGCCGGTGATCACTGTGATTGTGAAGTTCTTTGGTCAGGCGGGAGACTGAATCATGCAGGTTACGTATGACCCCGGCACAACATCGCCTATTGCGGCTCCGCCAGAAAACGACGGGGGGTCGAGACCATCCGGGTCAGCAACGCACTCAATGTCGACTCGTACGGCACGGTGTACGGGATCGAGCTCCTCAATGCCACGAGCAGCTGAAGGCGAGCGACGAGGGCACTCTGGTCATCATCAACGAAGCGCTCGGCAAGCGACAGGCGGTTCCGCTGACGATTCCGTCAGAGTCGTGACGTCGGCAGCTTGCCACCTTGGCTTCTCCTCAGCCATACAAGTCCCGCTGCTGTCGTGGATTAGCCCGTGTGGCTTTATGGCTGTCACGCCGGAGGCCGCGGGTTCGAGTCCCGTCGACCCCGCCAACTTCTTCTCGATCAGCACCTTACACGCAACAGCTACACGTCAAGACCTCCGGCGTGCCCACCGGAGGTCGGAAATCCACGCCGACGCGTCGTGTGCCCACGCTTCGCGAATTCCTGAGGGATTTCGAAAACCGGCGCATGGCTGGCTGCGGCGGGCGGTCGGTCTTCGGTTG
>JACOUA010000059.1 GCA_016178075.1 Acidobacteriota bacterium | reverse complement strand
GGATCCGGCGGTCCAGCACCGCGACGAGCTCCGCGATTGTCGCCACCGGCTCGGTGACGACCATCGTGTCGCTGCGGCCCGCGCGAAGCATCGACGGCAATCGTACTGTAATCATGGCATTGACAATTGGAGATTGGCGATTGAAAGATTGATTGTCGAATGACGACTTCGAGATTGCCGAATCAAGGACGATTCATCGAAATTCCGTGGAATTCGCCGAAATTCAGCCCAATCGTCCTTCATTCAACAATCCCCACTCGACATTCGACAATCAATCCCGCAATCGTCAATCGCCACTCAGCATTTCTTCCAGCTCGCGCTTCCATTCAGGAAGCGGGATTCCTTCCTCGTCCAGGTTCGACGTTCGGTAGAACCGCGAGAGGAGCGCATCGAACTCCGCCCGATCGATCTTCTCGCCTTTGTAGCCCCCGATCTTGATCGGCTCCTCGAACCAGCGCTCCGGCAGCGTGTCGTCTTTGCGCCGCACGCCGAGCCGGTGGTTGATCAGCCGCTCGACGCCCGTGATGTTCAACCCGATGCCGTTCAGGTCGGCCTCGTCGATCTCGAGGCCCGTCACGTTCGCCATCTGCCGCGAGAACTCCTCCAGCCCGGGCAGTGACGGACTGTTGAACAGCTTCGTCGTGAAGCGGCACATCCCCACCGCATCGCCGACTGCGTACACGTTTTCGCAGACCCGGACCGCCAGCTCCTTGCTTGCGTAGCTGTTGGGCTCGGCACTGACGGGTCCGCCGTACAGCCGCTCCTTGAACGCCGGATCGTCGTTGATGCGGGCGTTGATCTCCAGCGTCACCCGATTGCGCAGATGATCCATGCCGCGCGTGGCGACCGCGAGGCCGAGCGCGAACGCTTTCAGGATGCGGGCGTCGTGCGGGTCGCTCTGCATCAGGCCCTTGACCGCCATCCGATACCGGAGCGCCTCGGCCGGATAGTGGCCCTTCTCCACCGCGCGCGTGCTATCGGCGAGGACGTTCCCGAACCCCTCGCGTCTCGACATCATGAACAGAAGCCGCTCGACCAGCTCCGCGTCCCCCCATCGCACGTCGAGCCCGCCCGTCTGGCGCGTCGTGATGATGCCGCGCTGGAACAGCTCCATCGCCCAGGCAATCGCGGATCCGGTCGAGGCCGTGTCGAGGCCGAGGTCGTTGCAGACGTTGTTCAGCCGGATGACCGCTTCGACCCGATCGATGCCCAGGTTCGGGCCGAACTTGCCGAGCGTGACGTACTCCGGACCGTCGCCGCGGCCATAGCGATCGGACGGATCCTCATTGAGCTGGTTGAGCGGACGGCAGTTCACCGGGCATCGGAAGCAGCCTTCCATGCCCGGCCGATACGGCGTGATGTGCTCCGCGTCGAGCGCGTCGGTCCACGTCGTCTCCTGGTTGTTCTTGGTCCCCATCGCCCCGAGGATCCGGCTCGGTCGATAGAGAAACGGCGTTCCCATCGTCTTGAGCGCGTGCTCGACGACCGACGTCCCCAGCAGCTTGCCGGCGATCTCGCGGTTGTAGGGCTTGTACGGCCTGGGCGTCTCGAAGTCGTGCGTCGCGCCCTGCACGACAATCGCTTTCAGGCCGAGCGATCCCATCTTCGCGCCGGGCCCCCCGCGCGCGTAACACGCCTTCGGCCCGGCCATGATGGCGCTCGTGAGGACGAGGTTCTCGCCCGCCCGCGTGACGCAGGCCATCGCGAGGTCGCGGGTCCAGGTGCCGTGGAGATCGTTCGCGATCCGGTCCCGCAGGTCGATGTTGTCGAGGCCGACATACGGCGCGGCGTCGAGGAATTCGACGCGGCCCTCGCGTACAAGGAGCAGCGTCCATGCCGGCGCCCGCCCGTAGAGCACGAGGTGATCGATGTCGTTCATCTTCATGAACGACGGCACGTAGTCGCCGGCGTTGCAGTCCATGATGACGCCGGATTCCGGCGACCACGACGAGGCGTTGCCGCGCGCCGCGCTCGGCACGAGCCCGGTCAGGATCCCTGAACCGAAGATGAGCGGGATGTCGGGATGAAGTGGAGAGAGCGACTCGTCGAGGAGGCGATAGAGGTAGAACATGTTCGCCCCCCGACCCGCGAGCAGCTTCCGGACGATCGAGAGCGGCGTGTAGGCTCGATACACCGCGCGACGCTCGAGGTCGACGAAGACCGTTGCACCCTGGGTGGGATACTGGCGGCAACTCGGCAATTCGGTCAGCAGGCGCGCCACCCGCTCGCGAATGGGCATATCAAGAAGGTAGCACTATTCTCAAAGAGGGGCGCGACTCAAACCTGTGAGAGAGTAGGCGGACGACCATTCCGGTCGGCGCGCCCCTTCGCCGCGTGGCAAAACAAGCCCTCCGGCCTGCCTCACGACGCGGCGTCGGTTGGGGTTCGCCGATCACCGGTGAGCCGACTGTTCACCAACGGGGTTGCCGTGCGCTGATCGCGTACTCATCGCCGACGCCACTGGGACCGCCTGCGGGCTTGTTTTGGTGTCGATCGCGCGTCACGCGGCTCAGAGGGCCCGCCGATCGGAATGGCCATCCGCCATCGCCGGCAGATTGCGATAACATTCCCACGTTCATGAAGCTGTCAGTCATCGTACCCGCTCGCAACGAGGCCGAGAGCCTCGGGCCGACGCTGGATCAGATCGCCGATCGGCTGCAGGCTGAGCGTCTGCCGTACGAGATCGTGATTGTGGACGACGGCAGCACCGATGCAACAGCTGATGTGGTCATCGCGCGGCAGGGACGCGACGCCGCGGTGCGACTTGTGCGGAATCCCGGACCGCATGGCTTCGGCTCGTGACGTATTACTACATCCTGCGGGACCGTGCCGAATGCGCGTTCGGGTCGCGATTCATGCCCGCCAGCCAGGTGGAGAACTACCCGCGCTTCAAGCTGTTCATCAACCGGGTGGCCAACTCGGTCATCCGGATCCTGTTCGGCTTCGAGTACAACGACACGACGAACGCGTTCAAGGCCTATCGCCGCAGCGTCATCGACGGGTGCCCACGGCGAGTCGAGCCTCCGGCTCAAAGAGATGGGAAGCCGATACCTCTTCATCGTCTTGTATGTCTGGCTGGAGCGGCTGCTGACGAGAGGAGACTACCGGCGGCCCGCGGGCGAGCGCTTCGTGCCCTGGAACGTAAAACCCTGAACGATTCTGGCCGTAGGCGCGGCGCCCGTGAGGGTGAACCGCGCCTGCAGTGCCGTGATCACGCGTCGGATCCCGACTCTTCGCGCAGGACGTGACATACGAGGCGCGGCCGCTGCTCAGACCGCTTTGGAGAGCACCCCGGGAAGGGATAAACGCCTCGGAAACGGTGGCACCGACCAGGCCCCGCCGGTAGCGGCCAGCTCGCGAGAATCGCACGCAGATTGATGGCATCGCGCCGTACACCGCGCTCAAGTTGCTATCGGCGATCGCCACATGCGCCGGTGGCCGTCCGAGAAGCACTTCACCTCGTGGTTAACGCAGACGCAGCCATCCGCCGGCCAATCTTTTGGCCGCAGCGGCCAATTCTTGACCTATTGACCACGTGATCGCCGATCCGTACGATTGGCTCTCTACTATTCGCAAGCCAAGGCGAGGAATGGCTTCAACTTCGGTAGCGTCCGAGTCTCTGCAACATATCGCGAGACACCACCAAGTAGAAGGGAGAGATGTCATGAGTCCAGAAGAAGCAAAAGGAGAACAGACGACTCGTGCAGTGGACTTCCAAAGCACAGAAGCCGTCAAGGCCTACGTGGCCGAGCTTGAGGCGGACAATCACAATCTGCGCGAGCAGGTGCGGTCCCTGAAACGAATCGTGAAGATCGTCCAGAAGCGGGCGATCGATCCGCGTGATCTCCGCAGAGAGATTCGCGATCTCATCGGCGGCGGCGGCGGCGGTGGCGGAATCATGCCCGGTGGACGGTTGGGCGAGGAAGTCGGCATCTTCTCGTGAAACGCCTTTTCGTGCTCACACGCGGCACATGCGGCTTCGATCCAGGCCATGGATTGGGATGACGTGTGTAGC
>JACOUA010000429.1 GCA_016178075.1 Acidobacteriota bacterium | reverse complement strand
GTTTTGAGGTTCGATTCGAGCGCCGCGTCGCATGTGGCCTCGACGATGCTGATCATCGGCAGCGGCGACCGCCGCCGCACATCGTCAAAGACGATATGGGGCGTATTCGACGCGAACGCGGCGAAGTCGGCGCCGGCCCTCGCGAGCGTCATCACCTGGGCGGTCAGGTGGTCGGCGAGCGCGCGAAGGTCGCCCGACACGACCAGGCCCAGCATCCTCGTCAGGTCGATGCTGTTGATGAGGATGAGCGGGTAGCTGTCGTCCCGGACGCGCGCGCGATACTCCGCGATCAGCGATCGGTAATAGTCGATGGTAGACTCGGGCGCGATGCCCCCCGCCAAGCCGGCGGTCTTCACTATCTCAGCTGCCTCCACAGTTTCCGCAGCCAGGTGCCAGCCTACGGCGTTTGGCTATGGAAGTCCGACACCTTCTTCGGATCCGCGGACTGGTCAGGTTGGTTTTGCGTACGCCTGCGCACCGAGAAAGTGCAACGACACGTACGGCTCATCACCGACCACCCAACTGTCGTGCGGCACCGCGGGGATGTAGAAGATTTCTCCGGCCCTCAGCTCGAACACGCGACCGTCGTGCAACGCCGCGGTCGCCGTTCCGGCAATGACCAGGCCCACGTGTTCGACCTGACACCGCGTCTGACCGACGCGCGGGCCGACATGCCGTGACCATCGCCAACCCGGCTCATACGTGGCGCGTCCGATCGTGACGCCACCCAGCCGCACGATTTCGAACTTCCCTTTTTCCATTTCGCGGACTTCGTCCGGCGCCTCGAAGCGCTTCAAGACGACATCGATGTCCATGTCACGTCTCCCTATCGAACCGGCGGCTCGATCACGATCGTTGATCTCAGAGAGTTGGCGATGAAGCATTCGCCGTGCGCTTCTTCATGAAGCGCACGCAGCTCGTCGCCTGACGGGCGTCTGCCTCCGGCGAACTCGACCCGCGGGCGCAGCGTGATCCGAGTAATCGCCAGCTTGCCGTCACCGTTCTTCTCCATCATACCGGTCGCATCGTCGACGTAGGTATCGACCACGAGCCCGCGCTTCGCGGCGATCGACAGGAACCACAGCATGTGGCAACTCGACGCAGAGGCGACGAGCGCCTCTTCGGGATCGATCGCCTCCACAACGGCGTACGGCAGCGGAACGCTGCCAGGCGATGCCGACGCCGCGACCCGCAGCCCTCCATCGAACGACCACTCGTGACCGCGGCTGTAGCGGTGGTCGGTGAAGGCGGCTCCGCGTCGGCTCCATTGGACTCTTGCGCCGTAGGTGTGCATGTTACAGGCGTCCGCGAACATAGTCCGAGTAAGCACTCACGAAAACAGCCTCCCAGCCTTCGTTGTAGCCGTCGCGCTCCTTTCCGGCATCGTCACCGAGGCGCTCCCATCCGCTGTGGGTCAGCACAACCTTGGTACCCTCCCGCACGGCCGAAAACCTGACCTCCACCTTCTGCGCGGTGGCTTCGTCGCGCATTGGATGCCAGCTGAACGCGACGCGAGAGGGCGGTTCCCAGATGAGGACCGTTCCCCACACGTGCTCCTCTCCGGAACGTCCACGTTCGAGGAGACGTCCGCCCCGACGCCCCTCAAGAACGCAGGACGCGGGCGTGTCTTTGTGATCGCTGGCAAATGCGATGCAGGAGTGCGTGGCCAGCGGCCACCATCTGCCGAAGTCTACGGTGAAGTAGCGGAATGCTTCTTCAGGCGTGCAGGCCACCGTGACCGTTTTGATCACGGGAGGCACAACCGGCGTCGTTTGCTGAGGCATCGTCATCGATCCCTTCTGCGAGTGCGCTGGATGTCTTGCTGATCCGACACGTAAGCGGCGAACGTGGTGAGGGCGTTCTCCCACATGGAATCGACGTACCGCCGCAGCTCCGCGAAACCCGAGGGGTTCAGGCTGAAATAGTGCCGCGTCCCCTGTCGGTGCTCGTGGACCAGGTGAGCGGCCTTCAGGGCCTTGAGGTGCTGCGACACGGCTGGTCGACTCACCGGCAGCTGCCGCGCCAGTTCGCCGACCGGCAGCGGTCTGCCGCGCAGCATGTCCAGCAGCGCCCGTCGCGTCGGGTCCGCCAGGGCCACGAGGGCGGATCCGCCTCGAACGGCCGGCATCTCTTGGTAAGTCATAGCTCACCTTAACTAGACACAGATGCCTGTGTCAAGACTAAGTCTGCCAACAATATGTCTGTTTAAACTTACCGTCAGGTCGGTTGAGCCTATCGCTCCGTCAGTCCTGCCTCAGCGCAACGTTCGGATCGACGAGGGCCGCGCCGGTCGCCTCGACGAGGCTGATCATGGGAATGGGAGCACGGCGCCGGAGTCGTCGAAGACGATGTGGGGGGTATTGGAGGCCAGGACGACGAAGTCGACCCCGGCCTTCACGAGTGTGACGATCTCGCCGCTCAAGTAGTCCGTGAGAGCGTCGAGCTCGTTCGACACGACGAGGCGAAGCATCCGGGTGAGGTCGATGCTGTTGATGAGGATGGACGGATAGCTGTCATCCTGAGCTCGCGACCGGTATTCCGCGATCAGAGAGCGGTAGTAGTCGATCGTCGATTCGGGCGCAATCCCCCCGACGAGGCCGACGGTCTTCACGGGAGTCCTCCCCGGCTCCTGCCAGTCCACGGGCCATCCACACGAACCTTGGGTTCAGGGCTCACCTGTTACTTGAACGACCAAGTAAATCGCAGGTGGCCCCCGCCGCTGTCAACAGGGCGGGCCCGGCCCCGCGACCAATCCGCTCGTCATGCCGATGACGAAGCAGGTCTACGGGATGCGAGAGTTCGCCGTGGCGGATCCTGATGGCCACCTGGTGACGCTGGCGGAACCGTACCAGCGCTGATCGAACGACGGCAGGCGAGCGGCAGAGGGCGCGCTTCAACGTTGCGCGTACTCCTGCGCGCCCAGAAAGTGCAGCGAGACGTACGGCTGATCACCCACCACCCAACTGTCGTGGGGCACCGGGGGGATGTAGAAGATCGCTCCGGCCTTCAGTTCGAAGACACGACCGTCATCGAACGCGGCGGTCGCGATTCCCGAGATGACCATCCCGACGTGTTCAACCCGACATCGCGTCTGACCGACACGCGGGCCGACGTGCCATGACCATTTCCAGCCTGGCTGATACGTTGCGCGCCCGATCGTGACCCCACCAAGTCGCACGATCTCGAACCTCCCCTTCTCCATGTCGCGGACCTCGTCCGGCGACTCGAAACGTTTTAGCACGATGTCGATGTCCATAGCGCCCCTGTCAAGCGGTGTGCCGGACGTAGTCCACATAGGAGACCGCGAACACGGCCTCCCAGCCTTCGTTGTAGCCGTCGCGTTCCTGTGCGGCATGATCACCGAATCGCTCCCACCCGGTGTGGGTCAGGACCACCTTGGTTCCTTCCCGCACGGCGGAAAACCTAACCTCCACGATCTGCGCGGTCGTTTCGTCGCGCATCGGAGTGCCAGCTGAACACGACGCGAGAGGGTGGTTCCCAGACGAGCACGGTTCCCCACACGTGCTCCTCCCCGGAATGTCCACATTCCACAATGCGGCCACCCTTGCGCTCCTCGAAGACGCAGGACGCCGGCGTTTCCTGGTGATTGCTGGCGAATGCGACACACGAATGGCTGGCCAGCGGCCACCACTTGCCGAAGTCGGCGGTGAAGTAGTGGAACGCGTCGCCGGGCGTACAGGCCAGGATCACCGTCTTGACGATCGGAGCGACGGCCGGCGTGGTCCGATTCGGCATCAGTCCTGCCTCAACGCCACGCTCGGATCAACCGTGGTTGCGCGCTGCGCCGGCAGCCAGCACGCAACCATCGCGACAACGAGCAAGAGCGCGGGCACGCCGAGGAACACGGAAAAATAGATCGGGCCTCGGACGAGATGGAGGTTGAGGATGAAGGCGATAGCCCATCCCGCCAGCGCGCCCGCGCCGACGACCCGCAGGCTCTCACCCAGAATCTGCGACACCACGCGCCGGACGGTCGCGCCGAGCGCCAGCCGCACACCGATCTCGGTCGTCCGGTGCGACACCGTGTAGGCCACGACGGCATAGATCCCGATGGCCGCGAGCAGCAGGAGCAGCGGCCCGAGCACGACGAACATCCGCGCGGGGATGCGGCGCAGGAACAGGTTTTTCTCCACGTGTTCCGTCATCGTGCGGACGTCATAGACCGGCAGCGCCGGATCGAGCTCGCGCACGATGCGCTCGACCGCCGGCGCGAGGAGCAGTTCGGTGCCGACGCGCGTGCGAAGATGCATCTCGCCGCGCGGCATCGGGCGATCCCGGTACGCCAGGTAGATGACCGGCGTCGGCCGTTCGCCGAACGACTCGTTGAGCGAGTTTCGGGCGACGCCCACAATCACGTAGCCAGTGCTCCGGATCTGAAGGCGCCGGCCGATCGCCTCGGCGCCCCCCACGTACCGGCGGACGAATTCCTCGCTCACGATGGCTTGTGGCGGCGTCGCGGCGTCGCGCAGATCCGCGAAGTCCGCTCCCG
The DNA here is from genome assembly GCA_016178075.1 of Acidobacteriota bacterium. GTDB lineage: Bacteria > Acidobacteriota > Vicinamibacteria > Vicinamibacterales > JACQTH01 > JACQTH01. The sequence goes on along the minus strand of JACOUA010000429.1, from coordinate 8,386 downwards.
CGCGCAGCGGGATGCCCATCGTTCTGAAATAGCCGGGCGTGACGATGTTGCTGAGCGCCTGGTCGGGACCCGCGTCGCTCTGCGCGCGACCTTCCAGCGTGAAGGAACGGATCGGCAGGCCGTGAATGTCGAGCGGCACCGATGACGCGATGGCCGCGGTTTCCACACCCGGCAGCGCGCGAAGCCGTTCGAGCAGCCGCCGGGTGAAATCGCGGACGGCCGGCGCCTCGAGGTTGCGTCCCGTCAAATCGTAAGCCGCGAGCAACAGCCCCTCCCGCCGGAAGCCGGGGTCCGTGTCACGCGTCTCCGTGAAGCTGCGCAGGAAAAGTCCAGCCGCCATCAACACGACGAGCGCCAAGGCGACTTCGATAGCCATCAGCGCGTTCCGCAGTCCGCTGCGACCGGCTGTCCGGGCTCCGGAGCGTAGCGCCGCCTGCGGATCGACGCGAGCAAGCTGCAGGGCCGGTGCCACGCCGACGATCAAGCCGCAGACGATGCCGAGCAGCATGGCGAACGCGAGGCTGCCGCTGTCCAGGCCGGTTTGAAACTTGATCGGCAACGCGCCGATAAGCGGCACGGCACGGAGCGCGTCGGTCGCCCAAACGGCAATCGCCGCTCCGAGGCTGGCGCCCAAAAGGGCCAGGATTAGGTTCTCCGCGAGCAGCAGGCGCACGATGTGCCAGGGCCCGGCGCCGAGTGCGAGCCGCATCCCCATCTCTCGCTGTCGCGCGCTGGCCCGCGCTAACACGAGATTCACCGCGTTCCCGCACACCGCCAGCAGCAGGAGCAGCATGATGCTCTGCAGGATCATCAGCGCGCTCGACAGGAGCCGCTGCGGGCCGCGCGGCGCCCGCCAGAATGGAAGCACCTCCCCCTGCAGCTTCCGGTTGGTCTCCGGATACGCGTCCGCCAACTGCCGCATCGTCTGATCCAGTTCGGCCTGCGCCTGGACGAGCGAGACGTCCGGGCGAAGCCTTCCCATGACGTAGTAGCCGCGTAGGCTGCGATCCTCGAGCTCGCGCGAGCCGCCGAGTAGCATCGGGGCGAGCGTGGCCGGCACCCAGAGATCGAAATTCAGACCGAGGACGGTGCCCTGAAATCGCTCGGGCGTCACGCCGATGATGGTGAGCGGCCGGTCGTTGACCCGGATGGTCTGCCCGAGGACCTTCGTGGTACCGCTTCGTCCGCACGCACAAACCGGCCGAAGGCGGGCCTCAGTGCCAGCGCCGAAAAGTAATTGCCCGAGATGAGCAACCCGAACGTCCGCTGGGTGCGACCTGTTTCACCAATATTGAAGGGCGCCATGCGGAACGCGAGCAGATCCGGGAATGAACGCAGACGCTCCCGGAGGTCGTGGTATTCGAGCCACGACACGCCCGGATACGAACCTGTCTCGGCGCGAGGCTCGACCAGATGCAGGCCGCCGGCGTCGGGCACGCCAGGCAGCGGCCGCAGCACGACGGCCTGCAGCCAGGAGAAGACCGTGGTGTTGGCGCCGATGCCGACGCCCAGCGACACGATGACGACGGCCGCTAGCACGGGCATCTTGGCGATCGCCCGGCAGGCGTGGCGCAGATCGCGACCCATTTACCGGCCTCCGTGCACCGCGGCGGGGAGCGAATGCAGCGACCGGGCAAGTCCCGGGTGGTGCATCGCGAGGGCGGCCGCCATCAGGACCACGACGGCAACGACGATCATGACGAACAGTTTGATGCTCATTCGGTCACGCTACTTGAGGCATGGTGAACGGTTTCTGAATGGGGCGTTCAGGTGCCGTTCAGGTTCGTTTAAGTTATAACGGGGCAGGAGGAACCGGGTGCGGATTCTCGTCGTCGAGGATGAAGCGCTGCTTTCCCGGCAGCTCGCGAGCGCGCTCGTCGACGCCGGCTACGCGGTCGACTGCGCGGCCGACGGCGAGCGGGCCGAGTTCCTCGGTCAGACCGAGCAGTACGACGCGGTGGTCTTCGTCCGCACGCACAAACCGGCCGAAGGCGGGCCTCAGTGCCAGCGCCGAAAAGTAATTGCCCGAGATGAGCAACCCGAACGTCCGCTGGGTGCGACCTGTTTCACCAATATTGAAGGGCGCCATGCGGAACGCGAGCAAGTTATCTCATGCACCATCGCGGCCGCGTCGTGTCGCAAGGCGAGCTGACTGAACACATTTACGCCCAGGGCGCCGATCGCGATTCCAACACCGTCGAAGTCTTCGTCGCGCGCCTCAGGCGGAAGCTCGGCGCGTCGTTCATCGAGACGGTGCGCGGATTGGGCTACCGGATCGAGGCGGAGCCGTGACGCCGGACCGCTCGTTGCGTCTGCGCCTCGTGCTCGCCTTCATCCTCTGGACCGCCGGACTGCTCGCGATCACCAACGTCGTCGCGACCGCGCTGGCGCATCGGATTCCCTTGATGCCTCGGGTCGCCCACGGCTCTGCCATCTCCGTCGTCGCGGTGATCAGCATGGTGGCGGGCCTTTGGCAAGTCCGGAGGGGGCTCTCGCCCTTCCACCAATTGCGCACGCGCCTCTCGAGCGTGCGGGACGGCTGCGATCACCGCGTCGAGGGACGCTATCCCGCCGAGGTGCAGCCGCTGGTCGACGATCTCAACGCGCTCCTGGACCACCGCGAGCGGGCGGTGAGCCGTGCGCTGGCGAAGGCGGGCGACCTTGCCCACGGTCTGAAGACACCGCTGGCGGTGCTGGCGCAGGAAGCCGAGCGTGCCGAGGCGGCCGGCCACCACGAGCTCGCCGCCACGATCAGCCAGCAGGTCGAGCGCATGCGTCGTCAGATGGATTATCACCTCGCGCACGCGCGGGCCGCCGCGTCGGGCGCGACCCCGGGGGCGCGAAGCCCGGTGCTGGCATCGGCGGATGGACTCTCGCGCACGCTGCTGCGACTCTACGACGGTCGCGGGCTCAGGATCGACGTGATCGTGTCTCCGGAGCACCACGCCCGCGTCCAGCGGGAAGACCTCGACGAGATGCTCGGGAACCTCCTCGACAACGCCTGCAAGTGGGCCAGGTCCCGCGTGACGGTCGCTTCATCGCAAGACGAGAGCGGAGTGGTGATCGTCGTTGATGACGATGGGCCAGGAATCGACCCGTCGATGCGGGACCTGGTCCTGCAGCGAGGCGTGCGGGGCGATCAGGCCGCACCCGGCTCGGGGTTCGGCCTCGCGATCGTTCGAGACCTCGCGGAGGTGTACGGCGGGTCTATCTCGTTGGACAGCTCGCCGATGGGAGGCCTTCGGGCGCGCCTCCACCTGCCGAGCTGCTGATCAGGAGGACGGCGCGGGGGTGTCGGTGGCTCTCAGCTTCATCTCGATCTCGCCCCGGAGGATCGCGCACCAGTCTTTGTGCTCCGCAACCGGCATGCCACATTCGACGCAGATCCTGACCCGCTGCTTCGGTGGGTCGCTAGTCTTTCCGAACAGACGCTTCAGCACTGACATGCCGCCTCCCGGTCGAAGCCGATGATTGTCAATACGTTTGACGATGGGGCCCGGTTCCGGTTTGGGATCAAAGCGTCCAATCAACGCTCGACCAGGTTGATCGAGATCTGTGTCTCCCCGGCAGTTGGAGGGGTCGTGATCGTGGCCGTGTCTCTGTCTCCCTTCTCGGACGCCTTTTGGCACAATTCTACGGGAGACCGCGGTCTGCCGGTCAGTCGGCCGGCGGAACAAATTCAGCTCCACACCTGTATTGCTCCCCCCCCACGGCGCGCATTACCATAGCCGGTCCCATTCAACCAGGAGGAGGCGCCATGTCTCTGGTCAATGCCTTTGTTCAGGAACTCGACAACGAGGCGGCCACGACCCGTCGCGTGCTCGAGCGCGTGCCCGCTGACAAGCTAACGTGGAAGCCGCACCCGAAATCGATGTCGCTCGGACAGCTTGCCCTGCACGTGGCGTCGGCTCCAGGCGTGACCTCTGCGTGGGCGATCCCCGACGTCTTCGAGTTCGCCGGTGGCGGCGAGGGGGCGCCGCAGCCCTCGTCCATGGCGGAGATTCTGTCCGCCCACGACAAGAGCGTTTCATCGACCAAGCAGTCGCTCACCACGATCGGCGACGCCGGGCTGCATGCGGGCTGGAAGGCGACCGCCGGCGGCCAGACGCTCATGACGATGCCGAAGGTCGCGTTCGTGCGCGCGGTCGTCATGAATCACTGGATCCACCACCGCGGACAGCTCTCGGTGTATCTCCGACTGCTCGACGTCCCGGTACCGTCGATCTACGGCCCGAGCGCCGACGAGAATCCGTTCGCGGCCGCCGCCGGTCGCTAGCTGCTAGGGCATCACTCCTGCGAAACGTCGGAGACCACGATGAAGCGTCTTCTTGCACGGCGACACGCCGGATGCGGTGCAGGCCCTGGAGCGGCTGGGGATCGACTATCAGGAGAAAACCGGACAAGGGGGCAGCGTCGGCCCGATTGTGACGAAGACGCTCGTGATCGTCGGCGATCCGCAGCTCACCGCGCCGCCCGGGCGCCCGCGCGGCGCGATGCTTCGCGCGTATGACAAGCAGACCGGGAAGGAAGTCGGCGCGGTCTGGCTGCCGGCGCCGCAGAGCGGTTCGCCGATGACCTACATGGCCAACGACAAGCAGTACATCATCGTCGCGGTCAGCGGCGGCAACTACACCGGCGAGTACCTCGCCTTCGCCCTCCCGCAACCGCAGCGGCGAACGACGACGCAGGGAGGGCAGGCCTGAAATGTGTTCTCGTGTTAGGATTCGATTCTCTTAAGCTGGAGAGGAGGTCCGTATGAAGAGCTCGATCGTCTGTGGGTTGATTACGGCGTGCGCGCTGGCGCTGCCGGTCGCGGCCCAGGAGAAACAGAAAGACAAGGCCGCTCAGAAAGAGCACACCATGACGGGGTGCCTGCAGAAAGGCACGGAAGCGAACACGTTCGTCGTGGCGAGTACGGCGGAGAAGGGGCCGAAAACGATCGGCATCCTCGAGTCGAAGCCGAATCTAGCGCCGCACGTCGGCCACAAGATCGACATCACCGGCACCGCGGTTCCGGCAAAAGAAGCCGAGAGCGCCAAGCCGAAGCCATCCAAGGCCGACCATTACATGAACCTCAGCGCCATCAAGATGATTTCGGCGACCTGCCCGTAGCATTGGGCCGTTGAAGGTGCACCGGGCGTCGCAGGTTGATACGCGCCGCCCGGCGTGCCGCACGTTCTCTGAGGTGCAACGGCGGCGGGTCACGACCCCGCTTTGCCTCGCGGGGCGCGGCGTCTGAGCTCCTTGACCCAGTTGAGGATGACGTGAACGGACGCGGAGGGTGACACCGCGTCCGCGAGCAGGACCAGCAGGCGTTGGCCATCGGGCGCGACGTCGTAGTTCGGGTGGTCCCGATGGCCGCGCGTGAGTGGTCCTTTGACGGCGAGTCGTGGTGACCCCGCGCCGAATTCCGGTCTGCCCTGAGCCCAGTCGAAGGGTCCGGTGGTCACGTCAACGACCATGACGGCGTCCTCGTGTCGGAAGAAGAGTTGGCGGCCGGTGCGCGCCCAGACAGGTTCCGTGCCTCCCTCGATGGAGACCTGCCGCTTGCCGTCCGGCGAGATTCGTGGCTGCTCGTACCAATGCCGCGGCGCCGGCAGTTTCTGAATCGAGCCACGCACATCCATCCACGCCATCGCCTTGGCGGGCGGCTGCCCGCCGGGAATATAGAGCCTGGATTTCGTAGAGGCCGAGTCGTGTGCCGGGCTGCAATGCCACTCGCGAGGCCTTGTGCGATGAACTTTGCCCGATAGCGAGCGGTTAGACAAGAGGAACAGGGAATGATAGCCTCCGGCGCCGTGTCGAAGACGCCCGGCCGCAAGGAACGGTGCCCCGTGCGCCCATTTCAAGCTATCGCCCCGACGTTCACCCCATGAGACGAGGTGGCCATGAAGGACTTTGCGATTGAACTCACGCACCGGCCGGGCGAGCTCGCCCGGGTGGCGGAAGCCCTCTCACGTTACGGCGTCAACATCAAGGCGCTGGCAGGGGTCGCGATCGACCAGCACGTCGTCGTGCGAATCATCGGCGACGAGGCCGAGTCCACCCGCACGGCGCTCGAACGGGCGAACATCCGGTTCGAGGAGGAGGAGGTCGTCACGGTGCTGCTGGAAAACCGCGCGGGCGAGCTGGCCACCATCTCCGCCAAACTTGCGCAGGCCGGGGTCAACCTGCGGGCGATTTACCTCACCGGCATCGTCGACGATCTCGTTGAGGTTGCGATCGTCGCCGACAATCCGAAAAAAGCCAGGCGAGCGGTCGAAGAGCGATGACCTGCTGGGCCGGCGCCCGGCAGTAGCGCAAAGGCGAGCGAAGGCTGGTGGACCAGATGCCCGCCAGTTGGAACCTCATCGTCTCATGGTTGCGCCAGCTTGAAGGATTCCGACAGGCTTTGTTGAGGTACACGCGGACACGCTTGGAGTGTCTGTCCGGTCAGGTCGATTGGACCACGTCTACTTTTGTCCGGTATCCGAGACGCGACAGATAGCCTTCGCAATCTTCCCAGGCCAGCCCAAACTCGCGCACGTCGGCGAGTCCGAGCCGGCTCGTGATGTCGCGGATCGTTTCAAGATCGCGATCGCCGAATTCTTCTTCCATCATGGCGCGCTCTGCCCAATCCACCAACTCCGCGCGCGTCATCCGATGCTGGAGGTAATTGCGCAGCTTGGAGGCAAGTACGTCTCGCGTGATCATCTTTCGTCACCTGTGGCCGGTCGGTGGCCGAGATCCACCGGATACCTGTGATGAACTTCATACGAATATAGTCTGCCGCCATTGGGCAGGTCGCGCCAAGTTCCGAACTTCCGTTCATTCTGCTGACGTTTTCGGGCATCCATCGACGATCAACGTTCGGCACGCAACGCTCAGCACACGCTTGAGGTGGGTTGTTCCCGGGCAGCCAGTAAGCCGCGACACCTTGGCCAGCAGTTCGTCGGTGGACAGCTTCATTGGTTGCGTCAGGTTGAGGGATTTCGACAGGCCATCGCTTTCACCAGATCGTCCGCACCGGGTACTTACTGAGTGGTTCGTCATTCGTGACGAAGTCCAGGCCTTCAGCGACCGCCTGGGCGATCAAGATTCGGTCGAACGGATCCTTGTGCAACATCGGGAGCGCGGACAACGCCGCCACATGACTCGCGCGGATCGGCAACACACGCGCCGCGGTGAGCTCCGTCGCTCGCCGCCACCATGTCGCAAGGTCAGCAATCGTCAACAGGCCCTTTTGGGTCTTGATGACGACCTCCCAAAACGACGCAACGCTGACGATGTTCTCGCCGGCATCAACGAGGTGGCGCGCACGCGCCGACAGACGCTCAGGAGAGCCTAGCGCCCAGAGCAGCGTACTGGTGTCGAGCAGATGTGTGGATCTAGCGCCCGCCCCAGAACGCTTCGGCTTCTTCATCGGTGAGCGCCCGTTCCCAGCCTTCGGCCATCTTGAACTGCCCACGCATCGCGCCGAGCGCCGAGGCCGTGTGCCGGCGAACTGGCACGAGCTGCGCTACTGGGCGCCCGTGCCGCTCAATCACGACTTGCTCGCCATCTTCCACGAGGTCGAGGAGCTTCGAGAGTTGGGTCTTGGCACCGTGCACGCTGACGTTCATAGCGCCATTTTAGTTCATTTTTTGGACTAAGACCACCGCGGTGTCGACTGCAGCCCTAGAGCTTGCCCGTATTGCCTGCGGGACGAAGGGCACTTTTTGGGCTGCGAGAGGTACCGAAGGCAACATGGATGGATGTGGCGAGGATCAAGCGTTCCTGCGGGAGGCGAACTCGCCGGGGACCGCCGAATGCCGATATGCCAGCTGAGAAATGAACTGTTGAGGTTGGTGGACCGGACGTTCAAGAGTTGGAACCAGATCGTCTCCTGGCTTCGCCAAATCGACGCGCTCGGTCGAGTGGCATGATCTGCTACGGCTGACCCTCACGGATCGAGCCCGAGAGCGACTTCAAGAACGCGACCAGCACCTGCTTCTCTTCGACCGACAGATGAAGTGGGTGGATTTCGGGATCGATGTGTGGATTCGAGCGCCCACCGTCATCGTAGAAGTCGATGACCTCTTCGAGGGTTCGGATGCTGCCGTCATGCATGTAGGGCGCCGTGCGTGCGATTTCGCGTAGCGTCGGTGTTTTGAAGGCGCCATGGTCACTGGGATTTTTTGAAGCGGCGAAGCGACCCTCGTCGCGAAGCCCCCCATCTCGCCACGCGATCCCGGTGTTGTGAAAGCGCTCGTCGGTGAACGTGGGACCGACGTGGCAGGCCGCGCAATTGGCCTTGCTGCGGAACAGCTGCAGCCCGCGTCTCTCTTGGTCCGACAAAGCGGCGACCTCGCCGTTTATGTACCGATCGAAGGGCGCATCACCCGCAAGAATGCTCCGCACGTACGAC
>JACOUA010000428.1 GCA_016178075.1 Acidobacteriota bacterium | reverse complement strand
AGAGCCGATCGTGATCACGGTCGAGCGAGCCGGGAGTCGCCGAGATATCCGCGTCACGCCCGTCCGCCGGAATCAGATTGGGTGGATCGGGATCGGCATCAGCGATCAGGTGAAGATCATCGACCCGGGTCCGCTTCAAGCCATCGTGATGAGCGTCCAGCGCAACGTGCAGTACTCAGGGTTGATCTTCAAGACGATCTGGGGGCTCGTGACGCAGGAAACGTCGCCGCGCCAGCTCATGGGGCCGGTGGCGATCGCGCAGCTTTCGGGTGAATCGGCGCAAGCCGGCCTCATCGCGCTCTTCAGCCTGATGGCGTCCATCAGCCTGAACCTCGGCCTGCTCAACCTGCTGCCGATCCCAGTGCTCGACGGCGGTCACATCGCGATTCTCGCGCTCGAGGGCCTCACCCGCCGCGACTTCAGCACGCGCCTCAAGGAGAAGATGCTCCTGGCCGGCTTCGTCCTGCTGATGATGCTGATGGTGACGGTGATCTACAACGACCTGACGCGCGTGACCTGGATCGAGCGCCTCATGCCCTGGCGGCGCTAATCAGGCTTCTGGAAGGAGACGTGCGTTCTTGAATCGCATCGTCACAGTCACGGTTTTTCGAACGTTGGTGACCAGGGCCGGCCGAAAGCAAACGATGCACGTGCCGCGTGTTCGCCGGACGCTCGGATAGACGATCCCTCCGGATCCGCCTGCCAGCAACCCGCTCGCGAGCCGCCGTGACACGTCATACCTGATCGGATCCAAGCAGTCTGCAAACCTCGCGTCGCCACGCAGGTCATGGAAATCCGAGCGAAAGTCCGCGCGATAGTCGTCGAACGCGAACGTCTCGGGTTCTCGCCAGTCAATCTCCTGTAGCTCCAGCGTTTTGTGAAATGCAACCTCGGCCCGCCCAGTTTCTGCCTCAAACGCGGCATACCAGGCGCCCCGATCGGGACCGTTGAAGCGGCCACCGGCGGGATGCGCGTGGCAGAATGCCGCGTTGACGATGCGAGCATGTGGGACGCCAAACAGCAGTTCATGGACACTGATGCCGGCGAGCAGGTTCGCCTCTCCCAGTAAACGGTCGTTCGTGGCGCTGTCCAACTCGAACAGGTCCTCGAGCCGCTCGGCGCTTTCGCTGAGCCGCTTCAGGACACTGTCGTCGTCGTGACGACACGGGACGAGCCGGTGGGTATCGTCTTGATGGACGGTCGAGATCTTCGGCGTCACCGGCCGCCACGCCGCACGTCGAGCAGTTGCCGAACCCGGCTCAGCGCCGGCACGCCACCCTTGATCATGTAAGTCACGGGCGGTTCACCCCCGAACATCGGGTTCGCGTTGGGAAGGTTGACCCAGGCGTCGGCCAGCTTGCGGTTGTAGAGGATGTTGAGCGCTCGAAAGATCCCGAGCAACAGAGAGATTCGCGTGAGCCTGTCCTGGTCGAGCGTTTTCTTCCGCCCACCCTTGAGCTGGTAGAAGAACCCGTTTGAGACCCCGCCCAAGAGCTGCCTGGCGGGGTCGTCACGCAATCCCCAGGCCTCCGCAAGCTTGAAAAACGCCGGGATGGCCGCATGACTGAGGCGTTCCTGGACGTCTCTGTTCGACAGATCGGCCGCGGTGGCGCTCGCGAATCCGGCAAGACGTTCCTGGAGGGTTGGCATCTCTCGTCTCCAAATATGGAGAATTATACATCTATTTATGGAGAACAGCAAAGGCTCAGGCTTTTCCGGACCCTGGCGTGTGATCGGCCAATTCATGATGGACGTCAGCCGGTGAGCTGGCCGCCGACGTGGGTCGACGACCACCGGACCCGGAAACCGAGGCTCGGGGGTCGAAACGGATTCCGACCCCCGAAGCTCAAACTGCGAAGCGGTCCTACCAGAGGAACCTGAACCCGACGCGCGCCGTGCGCGGCGCCAGGATCGCCGACGGCTTCAGGAACGACGTGCCCGTCGAACGCGTGATCGTCTCCGACGCGTAGCTGTTCGTGATGTCGAAAGCGATACGTGATGGGCTTTTCACCGGAGAAAACTCGCGACCGCGGCGCGCGAATCCAACAGCTTGGATTGAACCGTTCGCAGGGCTGGATTCAGAAGGGATGAAAGTGACTGACGAAGGACTGCCACCGCCTCCTTGGAACTGATAACTGACTACTCACAACTGACAACTGCTCTAGGGTATTCGGGCGCCACTGACGACGATGGTGAGGTTGGCCGCCCAGGCGCCGGCGCCGTAGGTAAACGCGCCCACACCAGTGTTGATCCCCTGCGCCCACGCGCCCGTCGTCGGGTTGTAGAGGACCACGTCGGATTTGCGATCGCCGTTGAGATCGGTCAACGTGACCTGCCAGCCCGCGGCGATCGTGCCGCTCGCGTAGGTGAAGCTGCCCAGACCGGTGCTGAGCGCCTCCACCCACACGCCGCTCGTGGCGTTGTAGAGGTAGAGGTCGGCCTTCCCATTGCCGTCGAAGTCGCCGACCGAGATCCCCCAGCCGGGCGACCAACTGTCGGAGGCGTAGGAAAAGCTCGTGCCGGTGTTGGTGCAGAGGAACCACAGCCCCGAAGCCGCGTACAGGAACACATCCGTCTTGCCGTCACCGGTGAAGTCGCCGGTGAAGAAGCTCCAGATGGGCGACCAGGTTTCGGAGTAATAGCTGAAACCGGCGCCGCCGTCGTTGGTCACCCGAATCCACAAGCCGTCGGTGCGGCGGAAGAGGAACAAGTCGGTGCGGCGGTCGCCGTCCCAGTCAGCCGGCTGCATTTCCCACCCGGGGTCCCACTGGCCGGTGTAGTAGGCGAACTCGCCCGTGCCGGTTCCGGTCGAGAAGCATTTGAACCAGACGCCGGTGCTGACGCTGTAAATGAAGACGTCGGATCTGCCGTTGCCGTCGAAGTCGACGATGAACGGCGTCCAGCCGGGTGACCACTGGCCGGTGAAAGTGGTGAAGTCGAACGCGCCGGTGTTGATCGCCTTGGCCCAGGCGCCGGTCGTCGGGTTGTAGAGGAAGAAATCGGTGAGGCGGTCGCCGTTGAAATCGGCCGCCCGGACCGTCCAGCCTGCAGCCCAGGTGCCACGCTTCGACCCGAAGCTGCCGCTGCGGTTGCCGAGCTCCATCGACCATTCGCCGGTCGAGGCGTTGTAGGAGAGCGCGTCTCCACCGCCATCGCCATTGAGGTCGACCGAACCGACAGACGCGCCGCCGGAGAGCACCGAGACGAACGCCGCGGAGCAGGTGAGGCTGGTAGCCATCGAGACCGCGCCGTCCAGACAGTCGGCGTCGCCGCCCCAGCCGGCGAAGACATTGCCCGTGCTCGCGGCGGCAGCGAGCGACACCTGCTGACCGGTCGAGAACTGCTGGCTGCACGACGCGCCGCTGCAGGTGAGACCACTCGGCGAGCTGGTCACGCTCCCGGTCCCCGACACACTCATGTTCAACGACCGAGAGCCGGCATCGAGCGCGTACAGATAGCCGTCGTCCGAGGTGAAGTAGATCGTCCCATCGACGAGCGCCGGCGAGCTCTCGGTGATGGCCTGGCCAGCCTGATACGTCCACAGAACCGTGCCCGTCGGGTTCATCGCGTACAGCTTGCCGTCGACGGCGCCCACATAGAGCACGCCGTCGGAGCCGACGATCGGGGCCGTCAGGACGCCGGTACTTGGACCGGACGGATCGGCATTGTTGCCGGTCTGATACGACCATTTCGTGCTGCCGTTGGCGCCGTTGAGCGCGTAGATGCGGCCCTGGGCCGTGCCCTCGTAGATGGTGCCGTCGGTGGCGCGCGCCGGCGCGAGGCTGCTTGCCGTGTTGGGCTGTGACTGCCAGAGCTCCACGCCCTGCGAGCTGAAACAATGCAGCGCCCCGAATCCATTGACATACACCTTGTCGTCCGGTCCGACGACGGGACCGCTCGCCCGAATCGCATCGACCGAGACGCGCCATCGCATCGCGCCCGTCGCCGCGTCCAGCGCGTAGAGCGACCCACCTGGATCGATGTGGGGATCGCCGGTCCCGACATAGAGCGTGCGTTCGTCGTTGCTCAAGGTGGGGGAGGCCAGCGGCGCGATGCCGCCGTCGGTCTGGTACCGCCACTTGAGCGTCCCGTCTGAATTGAGCGCGTAGATGTCGGCGTCCCACGATCCGAAATAGATGGTCCCGTCCGAGGCCACGAGCGGCTCGCCGTGAATCGCCTGCGTCGGGCCCGAATACGTCCACACCGCCGCGCCGGTCGACGCGCGGAAGGCGTAGAGCTTCAGGTTGCCGGCCGCGTACACGATCGATTCGTCGGCCGAGAGGGCGGCCGCGCCCGACCCATCGAGCGCCGCGCTCCACGTCACTTGCCCGTTCGCATCGATGGCCGCCAGCGTCGAGCCGACCGTGATGTACGTGGTGTTCTGCCGATCGACGGCGGGACTGCCGATCGAGGGATGACTCGTCGACGACAGCCGGTATCTCCACTTGAGCGTGGCTGTCCGCGGCCCACTGACCGACGCTTGTCCCGTGTGCTGGCGATCGCCTTTGAACATCGACCAGGCCGTGCGGGAGACCCGAATCGTCGAAGCGGTGGAACCGGCGGTGCTGGCGGCCGCGAGCGCGGCGACGACGCCAATCAGCTTGCGGGTGATGGGAATCATTGCGTGCCCTCGTGCTGGCTCTTACCCATCCGTTATCGGATGGCTCCAGGAGGTGGGCTAGAGAGGCGTGCGACGCCGCGTCCAGCGAGTACGTTCGTTGCACGTTCCGGCGAGGAAACTGATTTTCAACAGGCGCGACTTGGCGAGGCCGGCCGTCATGCCGCGCCTGAGTGCAGGTCTGCCCCAACGGCGCATCCCGCATGTGGAAGCTCTTGTCTGGGACGTTGATGTGTTGCGCGGCGAGTGGGAGCGCGTGTACCGCGCGTCAGATCCTAGGCAGCGGAGCACAAAACGGCGAGCGGTGACGATGGTAGAATCCGGCGGGGTGCGATCATGCCTGTCGAGAGATGGGCAAAGCGGAACCCGGTTCCTGGATGGACCTTCGCGGTCGGCGATCTGTTCTCACCGGAAGAGCGCAAATGAAAATCGCGACAGATTCAGCCCTCGAGCTCGACAGGCCCGACGAACCGCTCCGCGCGTCGCGCCTGTGGCGGCTCGTTCCCGATGATCGCCGCCTCGAAACCGCCACGCGGTTCTGGTCCGACAAGGACTCCGTGGGGGTCCAGGGCGAAGCCGTCGGACTTTTGGTGAAGCAACTCAAGTTCAGGCCGCGCAGCGTCATGGCGCTGCCCGACGAGAAGAAGGCGCGCTACCTGATCTCAATTCGGAATTTGCCGGAAGCGGTCGCGTCACGGCTGCTCGTCGTGTACCACCTCACGTTTCAGCGCCCGATGATGGGGGCCTTTCTCCTTGCCCTGGGGATTGCGCACGAGGACGGCGTCATCAGCGAGGATTTGCGGCCACCCGATGCCGCCAAGATGGCAGCGGCAGCCCAGGCGCTTAAAGCGTCGCATCCGCCAGACGATGTCAGGTTGTACTTTCTCACGCATCTGCACCAGGATTAGGAATCGTGGGGGCCGCTGCGAGGGGAAACCAGTCCTGATCCCTGACCCCCGATCCCTACTCGAGTTTCTCCATCGCCTTCCTGGCCGCGCGGATCGT
>JACOUA010000058.1 GCA_016178075.1 Acidobacteriota bacterium | reverse complement strand
TGAGCCGGGTCTGCGTGGTCCCCGCGACGGAGCGGGTGAGGCTGAAGTAGGGGCCGTGACGGGCCTCCGGGCGGTCCTTGCAGGGGCACCCGGGGCGACTGCACTTGACCGTGCGCTCCGTGAGGGAGCCCCGGCGCATCGGGATCGGATCGGCCAGCTGCGCGGTGAGGCGGGAACGAATCGCGGCGGCAGACGCAGCGGAATGTTTCATGGAGTTAGATATTACAGCTTTATACACTGTAATATCAACACCACATTCCCAGCCGTAAGTCCCTTCCCTCACTTCACTGACGTGCGCCCGAGAGCTGATAGCTGTTGGCAGCCGCCGCTGGCGTGTGTTATTGATGTACGGTTTGGGCGCCTGCGGCACCGTCATCTAGAGGTACGTGCCGCACGCTGCAAGTTTTACAGCCGGCGCGGCAACCAAGATCCGGAGCGTAAGCGACGGCTGCGCATGGGGGTGGGGCCCCATGCGAACCAAGTGAGGAGAGGTCAATGCGAATACTGACTGGATTGGTGCTGGTGGGGCTGCTCGTCGGCGTAATCGGGTGCGGTGGCGGATCGCAGGCACCCAGCACTTCGAGCGCGCCTGCGGCGCCGGCCGGGATGAAGGTGGACGAGTCCAAGGCCGGCAACGTAAGGGGCAAGGTGGTGCTCGATGGCCAGGCGCCGAAGGCCGACGCGATCAAGATGAACGCCGACCCGGTCTGCCTGAAAGAAGCGAAGAGCGACAACCAGACCGAGTTCTTCGTCGTCGGCGACGGCGGCGCGCTGCAGAACGTCTTCGTGTACGTGAAGGACGGACTGGGCAACTACGTCTTCGACACGCCGACGCAGCCCGTCGTCATCGATCAGAAGGGCTGCCGGTATCACCCCCACGTCTTCGGGATCAGGGTCGGCCAGCCGCTGGAGATCCTCAACAGCGATCCGACGCTCCACAACATCCACGCCGTGCCCAAGACCAACGCGGAGTTCAACACCGGCCAGCCGATTCAAGGCATGAAGACGACCCACACCTTCACGACGCCCGAGGTGATGGTGCCGTTCAAGTGCGACGTCCACGGCTGGATGAACGCCAACCTCGGCGTCATGACGCATCCCTACTTCGCGGTGAGCGACAAGGGCGGCGCCTTCGAGCTCAAGACGCTTCCGGCCGGCACCTACACGATCGAAGCGTGGCACGAGAAGCTCGGCCCGCAGACCCAGAGCGTCACGATCGGCCCGAACGAGACGAAGGAAATCTCCTTTACGTTCAAGATGACGACGTAGAACCTGCCGGGATTCGGGAGTCGGGATTCGGGGTTCGCGGGTTTCTTCAAGCCACGCACCCACTCTTTGCCCGCCTCGTCGTCGTGGCCACGCTTGTCCTGATCGTGGCCGGAGGTCTCGTCACGAGCACCGGCTCCGGCCTGGCGGTTCCGGACTGGCCGAACACCTACGGCTGGTTCATGTTCTCGTTCCCGCTGTCGAAGATGGTGGGCGGAATCTTCTACGAGCACGGCCACCGCCTCATTGCCAGCACGGTCGGACTCCTCACCATCATCCTGGCTGCATGGCTGTGGAAGAGCGACCCACGCCGGTGGGTCAGGCGGCTGGGGTTCATCGGGCTCGGCGCCGTGATCGCGCAGGGCCTGCTGGGCGGCCTCACCGTCATCCTGTTGCTGCCTGCACCGGTCTCGATCGCGCACGCCGGCCTCGCGCAGTTGTTTTTCTGCATCACGGTGAGCCTCGCGCTCTTCACCTCGCGCGGGTGGATCGAGGGCTACTCCCAAGACACGACGACCACCACAGAGAACACAGAGAACACGGAGAAAAGGAAACGGCAGAAAAGCCCTGTGGGCTCTGTGCGCTCCGTGGTGAATCGTCAGACGGATAATGGGGTGTTGCGAAAGCTCGCCTCGGCGACGACGATCATTATCTACGCACAGATCCTGCTCGGCGCGACGATGCGGCACACGGGTGCCGGACTCGCGATCCCGGATTTTCCCCTCGCGTTCGGTCGCCTCGTGCCGCCCCTCGATCGTCTTGCGGCGAGTCCGGTGGCTATCCACTTTTCGCATCGTGTGGGAGCCGTCGTGGTCTCGCTGCTGGTAATGGCGCTTGCCCGGCGCATCTGGAAGTATCATCGGCAGCGCCCCGAACTGCTGCGCCTTGCGCAGGGCATGCTCGTGCTCCTCCTGGCGCAGGTGACGCTTGGCGGATTGACTGTGTTGTCAGGAAAGGCCGTGGCCCTGAACACCGCACACGTCGTGACAGGTGCGATGCTTCTAGGCACGTCGCTCGTGATTGCGTTACGAGCTCGTCGCGCTTCCTTCATCGAATCGGCGCGTCCGATCGATGTCGAGGCGGGCGCTTCCGCCCGCGAAGACGCGGGTGCCGCGCCGATTCTCCAGACGTGAGCAGCGCCGTTCCCCGCCCGCTCGAAGCGACTGTCCACCCATCGCCAATGGGGCGGATCGCCGACTACGTGGCCCTCACGAAGCCGCGCATGAACCTCCTCATCGTCGCGACCTCGGTGGCGGGCTTCTACCTGGGGACGGAAGGGTCGATCGATTTCTCTGGAATGGCCGCCACCGCGCTCGGGACCGCGCTCGTCGCCGGCGGGGCCGGGGCCTTCAACCAGCTGTTCGAGCGCGACACCGACGGGTTGATGCGCCGGACGCACAAGCGTCCGCTGCCCGACGGGCGGCTGCAGCCGACCGAAGCCGCCTGGTTTGCGGCCACGATCTCCGTCCTCGGCCTGCTCCAGCTCGCCGTCGGCAACAACATCGGGGCGGCCGTCGTGGCGCTGGCCACGCTCCTCTTTTATACGGTGATCTACACACCGCTCAAGATGCGCTCGTGGACGGCCACGCTGGTCGGTGCCGTGCCGGGCGCGCTCCCGCCCGTCATCGGCTGGACCGCCGCGCACGGATCGATCTCGGAGGGAGCGGTCGCCCTCTTCGCGATCGTGTTCTGCTGGCAGATCCCGCACTTCTTCGCCATCGCCTGGATGTATCGCGAGGAGTACGCCCGGGCCGGCTTCCCGTTCCTGCCAATCATCGAGCCGGAAGGGCACCGGACCGCCCGGCAGGTCGTGGGGTTCACCGTCGCGCTCATCGCGGTCAGTCTCACGCCGCTCTTGATTGGCCTCGCCGGCTGGGGCTACGGGGCGGCAGCCGCCGGGCTCGGCGCGATCTCCATGGTGGAAGCCGTCCGATTCTCTCGTCAGCGCACCCACGCCGCCGCCCGCCGGCTGTTTCTCTGGTCGCTCATCTACCTGCCGCTCATCTGGGCGGCGATGATGCTGGACACATGAGATTTGGTGATCTGTTGATTTGGTGATTTGTTGAAATCAACAGATCAACAAATGCCGCTGTGATGCTCTCTGTCTCCGATCTCCCGACCCTCAACGCCGTCCTGAACGCCACCGCTGCCGTCCTGCTCTTGGTGGGCCATCGGATGATCCGTCAGGGGCGCGTCGACGCGCATCGACGGCTCATGCTGTCGGCGTTCGCGACGTCGGCGCTGTTCCTGACGTCCTACGTCATCTATCACGCGCAGGCGGGGTCGCGGCCGTTCGCCGGCGCCGGCGTCGCCAGGATCACCTACTTTTCGATCCTGATCTCGCACGTGACGCTGGCCGCCGCGATCCTCCCACTCGCCATCGTCACGCTCCGCCGCGGCCTCCGGATGCGCTACGTCGAGCACGTCCGCCTCGCGCGCTGGACCTGGCCGATCTGGATGTACGTGTCGGTGACGGGGGTCGTGATCTATCTGATGCTCTATCACTGGCCGGGGGAACTGACGATTGCCGATTAGCGATTGACGATTGATTAGTGATTGATGATTGACCTGAATTGACAGGAATCAAGGACGATTGGTGGGAATTCTCTTTCTCAATCGTCCTTCATTCGTCAATTCTTCCCAATCGATATTCAGCAATCATTCGTCAATCGTGAATCGGCAATCGTCATTGCTCAGTACATTAGGTGTTTGGCCCTTTTTGCCTTCCACGCAGCTTCTTGGGCGACCCAGGGGGCGGCGATGCGCGCCGGGTCTTCCGCGCTCTTCAGGCGCTCAATCGCCTCGTGGGAGCCCAGCAGGCGCTCGGTGGGATCGAGCTGAAATTGCGAGGGGTAAAGCCGCCGCAGGGCCGCGGCGATCTCGAGACCAACGCGGACGGGCCGGACCGCCTCGCGATCGAGCAGCAGGATGAAGACACCCTTGCACGCCTCGCCGGCGTACTTGTTTCCGGTCGGGGTGAAGCTCACGGGATAGAAGCTGACGCCCGGAAGGCCGCGCGCGTTGAGCGCCGTCGCCAGTGCCACATCGTCGATCCACGGCGCGCCGATCTGCTCGAACGGCGTGTCGGTCCCTCGGCCGACCGAGATGTTCGTGCCTTCGATCGAGCCGATCCCGGGATACAGCGTCGCCGCGATCATGTTCCGCATGTTCGGCGACGTGTTGATCCACGGAAGACCGGTCCGGTCGAACCACAGGTCACGGCGCCAGCCGCGCATCCCGACGACCGAGAGCTTCGCGCCAATCTTGTTCTCCTCGTTGAAGAGGCGCGCCAGCTCGCCGATCGTCATCCCGTGCCGCGTCGGCATCGGAAAATACCCGATGAAGCTCGTGAGCCCCGCATCCAGCACGGGACCTTCGACGTCGCTGCCGCCCAACGGATTCGGCCGATCCAGGATCATCACCTCGACCCCCTGCTTCGCGGCACCCTCCATCACGTACGCCATGCTTGTCGTGTAGGTGTAAAAGCGGGCGCCGATGTCCTGGAGATCGACCACCATGACATCGAGGCCCGCCAGCGACTCGGGGGTCGGGCGACGCATCGCGTTCTCGCCATACAGCGAATTGACGGGCAGGCCCGTTCGCTCATCCCTGCCCGACGGAATCGGCGCGTCGAGGTTGCCGCGGATGCCGTGCTCCGGCGTGAAGAGCGCCTTCACCTGAACGCCCGGCGCCCCGTGCAGCGCATCGATGGTGCTCTGCCCCGATCGGGTCCGGCCGGTGTGATTCGTCAGCAGGCCCACGCGTTTGCCCTTGAGCCTGGCGAAGCCTTCGGAGGCGAGCACGTCGATGCCGGTCAGGACGTCGGCCGAGGCGGTCAAGGCGGGACTTCGCGCGGCCTCGGGTCCGGCGACACGCGTGCGGGACGACCAGAACCCGGTGGCCGCGGCGCCCAGCGTCGAGAGAGTCGACAGCCGTGGATGGGGCTCCGGATCCGTGACGGAGGCGGCCACGATCGTCGCGACTCTCCCGCGAAGCGGCGTCACGTCGCCCTTGCCGTCCGGGTGCACGCGATTCGACAGGAAGACCACGAAGACTTCGGTGGCCGGGTCGATCCAGATCGACGTGCCGGTGAACCCGGTGTGCCCGAACGAGCCGGGCGGCAGCAGATCGCCGCGGTTTCCCGAGTAGCTCGAATCGATGTCCCAGCCCAGCCCGCGGATGTCGTGCAGGTGCCCCGGCGTCGCCGGGCTCACCATCGTGGCGATCGTGAGGGGTGACAGCAGACGCGCGCGGTTCAGGCGTCCCCCGTTCAGGAACGCTCGGCAGAAGAGACTCAGGTCAAGGGCCGTGCTGAAGAGGCCCGCATGACCGGCGACGCCGTGCATGCGGCGCGCCGTGGGATCGTGCACAACGCCGCGCAGCATCCGATCGGGCCCCGCCGTGCAGGGCCAGGCCAGCGGCGCGCACGGCTCGGTCGGCGCGATGCGGGAGGCGAGCGCCGGTGGCGGCTTGAACATGGTATCTCGCATCCCGAGCGGCTTGAAGATCCGCTCGGCCGTGAACTGATCGAGGGGCACGCCGGCGACGCGCGCCACAATGTCGCCCAGGAGGAAGAAGTTGATGTCGCTGTAGATGAAGCGCTCGCCCGGCGGCGCCTGCGGTGCTTCGTCGATCGCCCGTCTGATGGCTTCGTCGTAGCCGTCGAACTCCGCGTTGAGATCGAGATCGGGCCGGAGGCCCGAGACGTGCGTGAGGAGGTGGCGGATGGTGATCTCGCCTTTCCCCGCGCGCTCGAACCCGGGGATGTACGCCGACACGCGGTCGCTCAACCTGATCCGGCCGTCCTCCACCAGCAACATCACGGCGGTCGTGGTCGCGACGACCTTCGTGAGGGAGGCAAGATCGAAGATCGTGTCGCGCGTCATCGGCTCGACCGACGGCACGAGCGCCCGGCTGCCGAACGCCTCGTGGTAGACCACGTCATGGCCGCGCCCGACGAGCACGACGGCGCCGGGAAGCTGCTTGGCCTCGATCGCTTCGTCCACGACCGCCCGGATGCGCCCGAGGCGAGCGAGATCCATCCCGTGCGATGACGTCGCGGGAGTCTGCGCGGTCATCGAGCTGTCCCGCGCAACGAAAGCAACCATCATCGCGACAGCGATGAACGCGGGCCTGGCTAACGCCGGGCACCACGACCGAGAGGAGACGATGACGCGATCCATAAAAACACCACGGAGATCACGGAGATCATGAGATCGCGGAGAAGATCTATGGTTTCTTGATCCCCGTGTTCTCCGTGATCTCCGTGCTTGAAAAGCTCGACCGAATCCCGGGCCCCGAATCCCAAATCCCGAGGTAGCATATACTCCAAAAGCAGCGGTAGCGCAGGCCTTTAGGCATGCGCCGAGGCGGCGCGACCAGTTGCATTCATCTATAGGGAGACAAGGAGCATGCGTCTGCGATTGACGACCATT
>JACOUA010000057.1 GCA_016178075.1 Acidobacteriota bacterium | reverse complement strand
GTCGACAAGTTGGTCGGCCCAGGGAACCGTTACGTCACCGAGGCCAAGACGCTCGTGTCGCGTGACTGCGCAATCGACATGCAGGCCGGGCCGACTAAGCTCGTCGTCATTGCGGACCGTCACGCTCGATGGACCGCCGCCGACCTCGTGGCGCAGGCCGAGCACGACCCGAACGCACGCTCGATCTTGCTGACAACCGATGCCGCCTTCGCCCGGCGGGTCGCGCGTGAGCTCGAGCGGATAGCGGCCGGAACGATCGCGGCCAGATCGCTGACACGGAACGGCGCGATCCTCGTCGCCCGGCATCGATCACAGGCGGCGGAAATCGTCAACGCCGTGGCTCCTGAACATGTGATGTGCGACGACGAGGGCATGGCCAAAACGATCTCGAACGCCGGCACCGTGTTCGTCGGACGATTTTCGGCCCCTGCCGCCGGCGACTACGCCACCGGCTCGAATCACGTGCTGCCGACCTCCGGCGCGGCCCGGTTCCGCGGCGGCTTGAGCGCCGCCGACTTCGTCCGGGTCACGAGCGTGCAGCGGCTGACGCGCGACGGCCTGCGGGCCATCGCCCCGGCGGTCGTGGCGCTTGCGCGCGCCGAGGGCCTCGACGCGCACGCGGCGTCGGTGCTCATGAGGTTTCAGAAGTAGGCTCATGGCTGATGGCTCAGGGCTCAGGCCAGAGCTTTTGCTTGAGCCGTGAGCCATAAGGCGCCGGACAAAATTTATGTACGACCGTCCACCCGAAGTCTCAGATGGTCTCCGGTTGCACTTGAACGAGAACACCGCCGGGTGCTCACCGCGCGTGCTGGACGCGCTGCGCGGCCTGACCGCCCGAGACATCGGCTGTTATCCGGGTTACGAGGCCGCGATCCGAGAATGCGCGGCGTATCTCGGTGTCTCCGACGATCAGGTGCTCCTGTGCAACGGGCTCGACGAAGGGTTGATGGCGCTGGCGCTGGTGTGCCTCGGACCGGGAGCGGCGGCCGGCGGGCGACCCGAAGCGGTCATTCCTGAACCGGCGTTCGAGCTGTATCGGATCTATACCGACATCGCCGGCGGCCACGTCGTCGCGGTTCCCCCGCGTCCCGATTTCCGGTTCGCCCTGTCCGAGATCCTGGAGGCGATCACGCCCCGCACGCGCCTCGTCTTTCTGACGAACCCGAACAATCCGACCGGCACGCGGATCGCCCGATCCGAGATTCATGAGGTCCTCGCCAGGGCGCCGGCGGACGCGACGGTCTTCCTCGACGAAGCGTACGCGGATTTCTCGGGCGAGACATTTCTCGACGAGCTCCCGAGGCATCCACATCTCGTCATCGGCCGCACCTTCGCGAAGTCGCACGGGCTGGCCGGCATCCGGATCGGCTGTCTCATCGGGGCGGCCTCGACGCTCCTGCCTTTCAGACGTGTCGTCCCGGTCTACAGCGTGAACGCAGCCGCGGTGGCCGCGCTCGGCGCCGCGCTCGGCGACCGCGCGCACGTGGCCTGGTACGTCGCGCAGGTCGAGGCGTCGAAGGCGCTCATGTACGACGCGTGCGACCGGCTGGGTCTGGGATACATCGTGAGCGCGGCCAACTTCGTGCTCGTGAAAGCCGGGGATCGCGCGCGAGCGCTCGTCGACGGCCTCGCCGCTCGAAGGATTCACGTCCGGGACCGGGGTCATCAGCCGGGATGCGCCGGCTGCGTGCGAATCGCCACCGGGGTCGTCGACGACACACGGCGGTG
This sequence comes from Acidobacteriota bacterium, assembly GCA_016178075.1. Lineage (GTDB taxonomy): Bacteria > Acidobacteriota > Vicinamibacteria > Vicinamibacterales > JACQTH01 > JACQTH01. The sequence continues at coordinate 2,670 of JACOUA010000057.1, read as the reverse complement.
CGTGGCCGCGATGGAGGACGTGCTGTGCGGCGATCGGTAGTCGACCGGCGCACCCGAGAGACTCACATCATCGTCCGGCTCGGCCTGGACGGCCGAGGGCGATACAACGTTCGCACCGGCATTCGGTTTCTCGATCACATGCTGGAGCTGGTGGCGCGCCACGGCGCCTTCGACCTCGATCTGAAGGCCGCCGGCGATCTGGACGTCGACCAGCATCACACGGTCGAGGATACCGGCCTCGCACTGGGCGAGGCGTGCGCCGCCGCGCTGGGGACAAGACGCGGCATCAACCGCGCGGGGTATTTCGTCATGCCGATGGACGACTCGCTGGGCGTCGCGGCCGTCGATCTCGGCGGTCGCGCCCACGCGGTCGTGGACCTGAAGCTGAAAGTCAAACGGGTGGGCGATCTGCAGGCCGAGCTGGTCCACGACTTCTTCGAGGGCTTCGCGCACGGCGCGCGTGCCAACGTGCACTTGAAGGTCCTGTATGGACGATCCAGCCATCACCAGGTGGAGGCGCTCTTCAAGGCCTTCGGCCGCGCGCTGCGCGTCGCGTGCGCGAAAGACCGCCGCCTCGCGCGGGTTCTCCCCAGCACCAAAGGCCTGCTGTAGAACAACGACGAATGGAGATGACCATCGCGCTGCTCGATTACGGCGCCGGGAATCTGACGTCGGTGCGCAAGGCACTCGAGGCGCTCGGCGTCCGGGTCGTGACGCCGGAGAAACCCGACATCCAAGGCGTCGACGGCCTGATCGTCCCCGGCGTCGGGCACTTCGGGGCCACCGCCGCGCTCGGGCCTGCGTGGCGCGCCGCGATGCTCGAGTTCGTCGGGGCGGGAGGCGCGCTCCTGGGGATCTGCCTGGGGATGCAGTGGCTCTACGAAGGCAGCGCCGAGGCGGCCGACGTTCGCGGCCTGGGACTGCTCGGAGGGCGGTGCGAGCTGCTTGGCAGCGGCGATGGCGACACGGCCGACGCCTCGGGACAGGGGCAGCGACTGAAGGTTCCGCACGTGGGCTGGAATCAGCTCGAGATCCCGGCACCTTCTCGCCTGCTGGAAGGGATCGCCGATCGCAGCTTCGTGTATTTCACGCACTCGTTTGCCGCGCCGGTGACGCCGGAGACGACGGCCGTCACGGTCCATGGACGGCCGTTCGCCGCGGTCGTCGAACGCCGGCGCATCGCCGGGGTGCAGTTTCATCCCGAAAAGTCCGGGACCGTGGGGCTCAGGATCTTGGGCAACTTCCTGACGTTGGCGGGGGAAACGAAGAATTCTTCGTTAGTAGGATGCTAGCCAAGCGCATCATCGCGTGCCTCGACGTCCGCGACGGCATCGTCGTGAAAGGGGTGCGGTTCGAGGGGCTCCGGCGCGCGGGAGATCCGGCGGAGCTCGCGCGGCGCTACAACGACGAGGGGATCGACGAGGTGGTGATCCTCGACGTCACCGCCACGCTCGAGAAACGCCGGGCGCTCGCGGCCACCGTCCAAGCCGTCGCGCGCGAGCTCTTCATTCCCCTCGCTGTCGGCGGCGGCATCCGGTCCGAGGACGATGCGGCGGCGGCGATCGAGGCGGGAGCCGACAAGGTGAGCCTGAACACGGCGGCCCTCCAGAATCCTGATCTGATCGGGCGCCTCGCCTGTCGCTACGGATCGCAGGCCGTCGTGGTGGCGATCGACGCGCGGCGTGACCCAGGCGCCGATTCGAGCCGCGCGCGTCTCGGACGCCGTCGCGATTCCCGTCATCGCGTCCGGCGGCGCCGGCGCGTTCGAGCATTTTGTCGACGTCTTCACCACCGGCCGCGCGGACGCGGCGCTCGCCGCGTCGATCTTCCACTATCAGGAGAAGAACGTCGGAGAGTTGAAGCAATTCTTACGACGGAACGGAGTGCCTGTAAGACTGTAGGGATCGGGATTGGGGGTTCGGGTTTCGGAAGTCGCAGGACGAGACGCCATGCTCACGCTGAACCGCCCGGCTCCGGCACGCGAATCCCGAATCCCGAGTCCCGAATCCCGAGTCCCTATGCTGATCCCCTCCATCGATCTCCGCGGCGGCAAGATCGTCCAGCTCGTGCAGGGCGAGCGGCTGGCGCTCGAGGAGCCGGACATCTTCTCGCGGGTTCGACAGTTCGCGCGGTTCCAGCTCGTCCAGCTCATCGATCTCGATGCCGCCATGGGGACCGGCGACCACGACGACCTCGTCAGGCAGATCTGCCGGATGGTGCCGTGTCGTGTCGGTGGTGGAATCCGAACGGTCGACCGTGCCCGGGCGCTCTTGGATAACGGCGCGCGACAGGTCATCCTGGGTTCCGCGTTGTTCAAAAACGGTCGCGTCGATGACGCCTTGGCCGCGGACGTCTCGCGTGCCTGCGGCACCGATCCGATTGTCTCAGCCGTCGACAGCCGCGACGGGAGGGTCGTCATCGATGCGTGGAAGACTCGTCTGGACATCACCGCCGTCGACGCGGTGCACGCGCTGGAGCCGTTCTGCGGTGGCTTTCTCTACACACACGTCGACACCGAGGGCCTGATGCGCGGCATCGACTTCGAGGCGGTGAGGGCGGTTCGGGAGGCCACGATCCGACGCGTGTCAGCGGCCGTCGGTATTACGGCGGACGCGGACATCGCGGCGCTCGAGGCCATCGGGGTCGACGCCGTCGTCGGGATGGCGATCT
>JACOUA010000427.1 GCA_016178075.1 Acidobacteriota bacterium | reverse complement strand
GTCGTCGCGCCGGCGATCTCGCCCGCCGTGGCCCGCGCCGAGGATGTCAGCGTTCCCGAGGACGATGGCGCCGAGCGCGAGATCGAGGCCGTCGTGGCGGCGGGAGACGAGTCGTGTGACGTGACGGGCGCAGCCGCCCCGGGGGCGGAGAGGTTGCCATCCCCCGCTGAAATCCAGCGCCTCGTTTCCGGGCTGACGGTCCAGCGCACCGCCAGCGGCGGACTGGTCATCGAGGCGCCGCCCGAAACCGCGTCGACGCTGGCAGCGCTGTTCGCCGGGATGGCTCAGCTTCTCCAGGCCGCCGCGACTCCGCCGATGACGGGAGCACGTCCGGGTGGGCGGCGATGACACATACGGTATAGGACCGCATGTTGCAAGCGTGTTGTTGAACGTTGACGGATTCGGTCCGACGATGGCATCGTCGTCGATGTGTTCGAGAACCCGTCGACGCTGATGATCGCGCTCCGGCATGATGAGCAGTTACAGGTCGGGATCGCGATCGGAGTCGCGCCTTCTTGAAAAGCTTCTCGGCGACACGGCTTATAGGGAACTCCTCCGGCTTGTACGGCGTCACCGCCGCAAATTGCGGTCGCGACGAGCAAGTCGACGCATCAGAGGCAGGCAACGACGGCGGCGATGAGTATCTACGCCACCCTCTGGCACCTCCAGTTTCCGCGTCACGGCGACGCCTATGTGGGCTGCGAGTGGGTGGACGTGTTGGCTCAAATAATACTGTTGACAGTCCATTGAAACGTGCGGAAGCGCTGACGCGACGCTGTCGCCGTCGTCGGTCGCGTGCCGATGAGCCCGAGCGAGGCGACCTCCGAGGGGCGGCGCCACGGAGGTGTTCAAATTGAGCAGCTGTCGCGCTCCTTCGCAGGGCTGGCTTACGGCTCGCGATCGCCAGATGACCAAGCAGCCACGTGCGTTGACGAGGTAAATGGAGCGCCTGATCGAGACGGCTTTGATGCCGGGACGCTTTGTCTCGTACAACGCCGGCTTCTCCTTCGTCCGCGAACTCGAGGCCGTCGAAAAACGACTCTCGAAATGGCTGTCTGCGAATCCGGCACAGGCCGTGGGCCTTTATGAGACATTCCTTGCAGGTTGCTATGAGAAAGCGGGCGAGATCCACGATTCGAGCGGCAGCTTCGGCGATTTTGTCGGGCAGCTCCACTGCGTGTGGATCAAGGCCCGCCAGGCGACAGGCGCCGACGCGACGAGACCGTAACGCGTTTGCTCGCCTGGCTGGAGGCAGATCCCTACGGCTTTTGCCACGACCTGGAGAAGAATGCGGCAAGAGCACTCGACTCGGCCGCTCACGGCACTCGTCAAGCAGATTCGAGCGCGCGTCCATGCGACCGGCATGACGAGCCCGCGCCCAGGCGAGTCGTTCCCGCGCGACGCTGTTTACCATCGACGGCGTTGGGGTGACGCGCTTCGCAGGCTGTACCGATTGCGCATCGTCAATGCTAAGAAGAGCAAGTACTACGACGCCGCGCTTTCCAACTTCGAGCGGGCCAGGCGTTGCTTCGAACGGGCGGGGCTTGTTGACGAGTAGCAGCGCGTCGTGACGAAGGTACGGTTCGACCACCAGCGCAAGACGGGGTTCTTGGCCGGGTTCGAGGAAATCGTCGCGGGTTCAGGACCGAGCCGAAGGCGGTCGTTCCCGCAGCGGGCGAAAGCGCGCGGGACGTGACTCAGTGAATCGAGACTCCGACGCCGACGCGAGGTGCCGCGAGCAGGTCACGCAGCTTGCCAGCCTCGGCCTTCTCTTTCAGCAGCCTGCTAAACACGCATCGGCCTGAGAAGTTGGAACTACCCGGTCCACTCGAGCCCAAGGGTCCTCACATCAATCGTTGCTCGTACGCGCCGTCGCTTTATTGGCAAGCCATGCGCGTCCTTCCTCGTTCGGTTGCTCGCGCCGGCCGGTCATCCAACCGCGGCAACGGGGGCTTCCGCAGCCACAGGCAAATTGACGCCCGAGCACATCCTCCGTCGCGGCGTAATCGATAGAGAGATAGTCGCCGGGTTCGATCTCCCGTGCCGCGCGTACCTCCATCGTGCTGGTGTCAATGGCGAGATTGGGATCACAACTGTGCAAAAGAAACCGGCAGAACCAGCGGTCGTGCATATGCAGAGTCGGCGAAATCTGGATCGTATCCAACGTTGGATGGTTGACAAGGACTCCCGACAACCGAGCCACGCGTCCTCCTTGTCGAAACGGCGTTTTTGCCCGCACGCCCCTGCCGCGCTGGTCACCGGTGCTCACGATTTCGAAGTGTGCGGAGGTGGGATGACCTTCTTCCGGAGGAACGATCCCGGGATAAATTAAGGTGGATTGCCCCGTTCCGGATGGCTTATTGGCGGCGGTATAGGGTTCATCCATGTTCGTTACCGCTTTCTTATTCATGTTCTGGCAAACCGAAATTCATGAAGGAGAGCTGTGGCCGGCGCACTGCATCACCCCAAGATATGCTCTCCATGGACCCACGGCCTCCCGATATTGGCGCGCCAGAACCCGTGAGATTTGGTGCAGATGAGTCAAGTCATGAGCCGCCCAGGTCGCCAGCAGCTCCGACAGCGTAACCACTCCGAGGGCAGGGTGTCGTCCGTGCAGCTCGAGGTCCTTTGGCCGCAGATTCAACGCACGCAGTTCGGTCAGATTTTCCGATCGCAAACGAGCAAATTCATCCAGTAACTGGTCCAACGATTTGCCCTGTGTCTCTCTCACGTATCCCCAACGATCGAACGGCTCAAACGTCCGCGTCTCGCCGAATTGCAGCACTATCCTCACCCGCGGCATCCAATCAGTGCGCTCGCCGTAAATCAGATGGCCGACGACATCGAATGCACTCCACGTATTTTCACCTTCGTTTCGGAACGCCCACGGTTCTGGTAGATCACGCAGAAGCGCATTGAGAACGGATGGAGTGCGAGTGAGAAGCGATATCGTGAACCGCAAGGCATGCTCCATCATGCTCCTCAGACAAGTCCGAGTACGAACCAGAGCCGCATCAAAAAATAACGATGTAGGCGATGCCGGCACAGGGACGGATCGTGCAATCCCCGACGAGGGACCGCGGGCGTGTCTCAGTGAAATGTCTGGTCGCTCATGGTGCCCCACGTGTTTGTCATGCACGTCGCGAAATCAAATTGTCCGCGGATGGGAAGACAGGTGGCATCGCCGAGCCGCGCGAAGAACAAATGGTGAACCACCGCGAGATGACACGCGTGCTCGTGGACTGACCACTTATGTAGCGACGGACGTCGCTTCAGCACGTCGGTGGCACCTCGCGGATCAGCGGTAGAACAATGGAGGGCGCTCTCTCAAGGGCATCGACGACCGCAATCCGCATCGAATCAGACACCATGGGCAAGTTAATCGAAGCCATCTTGAGCAAACAGTGATGTTGTGATGTACCGCTCGCCGGTGTCAGCCAGCAGCACGACGATCGTCTGACCATGCGATTCGGGTCTCGCTGCGGTGAGCAGCGCGGCATGGAGCGCTGCCCCCGAAGACACGCCGGCGACGATCCCTTCCTGTCGGGCAAGTCGACGGCTCACATCGAAGGCCTGGTCGTCGGTCACTGCGACGACTTCATCGATAATGGCCGTGCTGAGCACCGCCGGAATGAATCCGACACCGATACCTGGCATCTTGTGCGGTCCCACCGCGCCGCCAGACAACACGGCGGCGCCTGCGGGCTCAACTGCGACGACGCGCACGCTCGGTTTGTGACGTTTCAATACTTCGCCGACCCCAGTGATCGTTCCACCGGTTCCGACGGCGCTGACGAACACATCGACTGCGCCGCCAGTGTCACGCCAGATCTCCACGGCGGTCGTTCTCCGATGCACGTCTGGATTCGCCGGGTTCTGGAACTGGTCGAGCACGATGGAGTTAGGCGTCTCTCGGGCTATGTCGAAGGCTCGCCTGATGGCCTCGGTCATCAGGATTCCCGAGGTGAGCACCACTTCGGCTCCGAGGTGTTTCAACAGTGCGACGCGCTCACGCGACATCGTCTCTGGCATCGTCAGAATCAATCGGTATTTCTTGACGGCGGCGGCAAAGGCCAGGCCGATCCCTGTGTTCCCGCCTGTCGGCTCAATCAAAGTCATTCCCGGTCGCAACACGCCGCGGCGCTCGGCGTCTTCGATCAAGGCGACGGCCACACGGTCTTTCACGCTTGCGCACGGATTCCGCATTTCGAGCTTCGCCACGATCCGACCAGGCAAGTCGATTCCCAGTCGATCGAGTCGCACGAGTGGTGTGTTGCCGACAGTGCACGTCGCATCTGCAAGCACTACTTCCATGTAACGGTCGTCTCAACGGGGTAACGCGACGGACTGCCGCAGCGCGCCGCCGACATCTTCGAGCAGGTCCTCCGCTGATTCGCATCCGACACTGAACCGGATGAAGCCTTCACCAATCGAATCGCCGCCCCACCGCGCCCGTCGCTCAGCCATCGAATGCACTCCACCAAAGCTCGTGGCTTCCCGCACCAATTTCAAATTCCGCAGGAATGCCTCGCCGCGTCCGCGCGTTGCAAGATCGAAGCTGACGACCGATCCGAACGCCTGCATCTGGCGTCGAGCAATCTCATGACCCGGATGACCGTGCAACCCCGGGTAGTACACGGTCTGCACGTCCGGCTGGGATGCCAGGAAATCCGCGAGACGCTGCGCCGTTTGGCATTGACGCCCGAGTCGCACCGGTAACGTCGCGAGTGAGCGATGGGCCAGCCAGACCTCCATCGGCCCCGCGACGGCACCATGGTGCATGCGCCATGTGCGTAGCGCCGTCGCATCCTGCGGATCGATGGTGGCCACGTGTCCCAGAACCAGGTCGCTATGCCCCGTCAGCGCCTTGGTATCTGACGCGACAACATAGTCAGCTCCCAGGGTCAGTGGGCGTTGCAGGTACGCCGTGGCCGTTGTGTTGTCCACCGCGACGAGGACGCCTCGTGCCTTAGCGATCCGAGCTAACTCCTGAATGTCACAGACATCGAGCTGGGGGTTAGTGGGTGTCTCCACCCACAGCAGCCGCGCGTGGTCGAGCGCCGCGGCTTGCCCGTTGTCCCGCGTCGGCGCCAATCGAACCTGAACTCCAATCGGGTGCAGCCAGTTCGAGGCGAGCGCACGTGTCGTGTAGTACGAATCCGAAGGCAGTACGACGACATCACCCGCCTTCAGCGTGACGCCAAACACCGCAGCAACTGCGGCCATGCCGGACGCGAAGACTACAGCCTGTCCGCCGTCGAGGACGGCCAGCGCTTCCTCAAACGCCGTCCACGTCGGGTTCTGAAAGCGCCCATAGGTCATCGCATGATCTGCGGGGTCGCCCGGCGTGACGTACGTGGCTGAGAACTGCGGGCCAGGGAGCAACGTGCCGGCATCGGCCACGCTCCGGTACCCTGCCTGCACAATCTCCGTGTCGCGGTGCATCGTTACAACCCCCTTGAGCCGCTCGCGGTGGTATTCATCCACGCGCCCTTCGATCGCGATTCTTCAGGCAGCTAAAGCGGACCCCTGGCAACCGGACGGATCCCGGCGTTGCACGCGTCGGCCGCCCGACACATGGCAGCAAGACTGACCTCCACATCTTCATCAGTCGTCGCCCATGACGAGACACTGATTCGCATCGCCACGCGGCCTTGCCATTCGGTTCCGCCGCACCAACAGATCCCATCCGCCTGAATGCGTTCGATCACGGCCCGCGTTACCGCAGGCGGACCGAAGGACACGAGCACTTGATTGATGACGACGTCGTTCAGGATCTCATAACCGCGATCGCGCAGCCCCTCGGCGAACCGTTGCGCCTGCGCACAGGTGCGTTCGATCAGCCTTGCCAGACCACTGCGGCCGAGCGAGCGCAGCGCCGCCCAGAGTTCCACACCTCGAGCGCGGCGCGACATCTCGGGGGTAAATTGTGACGGCTCGCGCTGGGCGCCGGGTGAGAAGTACGCCGATGAGGCACCCATCGCCGATCGAAGATCGCGTGGGTCGCGTACGAATGCGATCCCGCAGTCATACCCGACGTTGGGCCATTTGTGGCCGTCCGTCGCCCACGAGTTGGCATTATCGAACCCGCTTGTAAGCTGACGCAGCCGAGGCGACGCAGCGGCCCACAGCCCAAAGGCGCCGTCGACATGCACCCAGGCGCCCGCGTCACGAGCCTGACGGCAAATGTCGCGCGCCGGATCGAACGCGCCGGTATTCACGTTCCCCGCCTGCAGGCACACGACCGTCCGACTATCGAGTGTCGGCAGGGCGTCTGCCCGCATGCGTCCCTGACGATCCGCGGGGACGCGGTGCACGCGCCCGGACCCGAGACCCAATAAACCGAGCGCTTTGAGCAGCGACACGTGAACCTCGTCGCCGACGACGACGGTCAACGGCGGTGCGCCGACGAGGCCGTCACGCTCCACGTCCCAGCCCGCGCCGGCGAGTAGCGCGTGGCGCGCCGCGGCGAGGCCGGTCACGTTCGCCATCGTTGCGCCCGTGACGATCGCACCACCGCATCCCTCTGGGAGTCCCAAAATGTCCCGAACCCAATCAAGTGCGACGTCCTCGAAGGCCGCGGCCGCAGGCGACATCACACGCAAGGCAGCGTTCTGATCCCAGACCGCCGCCATCCAGCTCGCGGCTACGGACGCCGGCAATGCGCCGCCGTTCACGAATCCATAGAAACGGCCGCCGGTCGT
>JACOUA010000426.1 GCA_016178075.1 Acidobacteriota bacterium | reverse complement strand
GAGGCTGAAGGCTGTCGCACTTAACGTCGTGGCATCGATGGAGATTAGGGACGCTGTGGGGGTAACGCTGAGTTTCGAGTTGAGCGACTTTTCGCCTCCCGCGGCGTTGTCGGTCGCGTTTCCCTGGGAAATCACATCATTGGGAGCGTCGGTCGAAGACGCCTGTGGGTCAGCAATCACCGAGACCGTGCCGAACACATTCCTCTGATCCCACATCTGGGTGACGTACACGAGATCGGTCACGGGGTTGACCGCGATCGCCCACGGCAACGAGCCCGCCGCCACCGGGATGGTCGCCATCAGGGCATGGGTCGCGCCATCCAGCACGAAGACGCTGTCACTGAGGTAGCTCGCCAGATAGATCCTGCCGGTCACGGGACTGACGCTGATCCCGATCACCGGGCTTGACAATGGAACCGTACCGGCGGTGTTCGTCGCTCCGTCGATGACGGACAAGTACGCGTAGTCGGGATAGTGAGTGACGTAGACCCGGTTGGTCGTCGCGTTGACGGCGAGGCCGGCCGGCTGGGCGCCGGCGTCGACCGTCGCGCTCACAGTGTTGGTGAGGCCATCGATGACCGATACGGTGCCGTCGTGCCTGTTGGCCACGTAGATCTGGTTGGTCGTGAGGTTCACCTCCATCGCGAGCGGGTACGCACCGACCCGTACGCTGACGATTTCGGTGTCAGTGGCTCCATCGACGACGGAGACGGCGTTACTACAGTAGTTGCTGATGTAAACCCGGTTACTGACGGGATTGACTGCGAGGCCACCTGCGCACTCCACGGGCACCGTCGCGACGAGGGCTTGTGTGGCGCCATCGATGACGGACACGAAGCGGCCGCCAATGCTCACGTAGATGCGGTCGGTCGCGGCGTTGACGCCAACGCCCTGGATGACGCCAGTCGGTTCGTCCGCCAGAGGGACGGTCGCGATCACGCCCTGGGTTGCCCCGTCCACCACGGTTACACGGTGGCTGTTGGCGATGTACACCCGATTCGTCGTGGGGTTCACGGCGACGGACCATGGGTTGACTGCCACTGGGATGGTCGCCGCCACGGTCGGGGTCTGGGCCGAGGACTCTACGCTTGCCAATAACAAGGCTGCTGCGCCAAGAAAAAAAAGGATGCTGGGCGACTTCGGCAATCTGCGCATGATGTGTTCCTTCCTCAGTTGGGGCGCGGCCTTCGCAAATGAGCGGCACTGCCGTTGACGGGACGCGACGTTCGGCTCGTGGCTTCGAAAAATCGCGGTGCCCGTCGCTTCATGGGAACTCCTCAATACGGCCCTGCGCGGGCCTGAACCCGAGGTTTGTAGGAAGCGTAAAGTCGTCGTGGGGACCGATCGCGGAACCCGTTCCCATAGACGGACGGCTTTGACGGTTTCCCGGCAACGGAGCCCAGAGCCTCGCGCCTCGCGAGGTGGAGGAGCGACCCGGGTGCTCGAGACGTTGATCAGCCAGGGGGGCCGGAGAGCTCACGCAGCCGCACGGCGGACGCGCGGTGGTCCCGATGGCTAGTGTTAAAACGCTGGACGGGAGAAATCCGAACAGACGATGAGCGAACGGAGGCGTCCGCCGGGTCGCCGAGACCAGGAAGCCAGGCCTCGATCCTGATGACGCACTTCGAGAACCGCTCGGGCGACCGGTCGCCACGAAGTTGAGGACCTCGTTTCAAGCTGCGACAACTGCAGCGCCTCGGACGCCAACATTGCCCTCGCCCTGTTGGGCCGGTGCTAGCATAGGCGTATGAAGCGAGCAGACGTGGTGGCGTTCGCGCGCCGCGATTGGCGTCTCATCGATGAGATCAAAGCCAGCTACTGGGTCGAGCGGAAGCGCACGCTGCCGCCCGCCGAGGCCATCCGACTCGGCGATGATCTCCGCCGCTACGTGCTCGCCGTGCGGCCGGCGTGGCCCAGCGAGGCCGATCGCGACGACGATTTGAGCGTTCACGTCCGCGTCGCCGAGGCGCTCAGTGCCGTCAGCCAGCACAGGCCCCGTTGAGCTGTTGTCGGCGCTCTCACGCGTGCTTGAGGAGTGGAGCGCCCGTTGGTACGTGTTTGGGGCGCAGGCTGTCCTGATCTGGGGCCGCCCTCGGTTGACGGCCGACGTCGATGTGACGATCCGGCTCGTTCCTGAAGACACCACCCGCTTCGTGAACGTGATGGAGAGCGCAGGCTTTCGGCTCCGCGTGGCCGCCGGCCCCGCGTTCGTGCAGCACACGCGGGTGCTCCCCTTCGCCCACACGCCGACAGGCCTGCCGCTCGATCTCGTCCTCGCCGGCCCGGGGTTGGAGGAGGTGTTTCTCAGCCGTGCTGTCACCGTTGACCTTGGCGGCGTGTCGGTGCCGGTGATCAGCCCGGAGGATCTCATCGTCACCAAGGTGCTCGCCGGGCGTACCAAGGACCTGGAGGACGTGCGGGGCGTGTTGCTGGAGCGGCTCGACACGCTCGACTTGGCGATGATCCGTGACACGCTCGGCCTGCTGGAAGACGCCCTGTCGCAGAGCGATCTGCGACGAGCGTTCGACGCCGAGCTCGCGCGGGTTCGGACACAGCCCTGACGCCGGATCTTGACGTTCGGTCAATTCCTTAGAGCGCCGGGCCTCAGTCGCGTTCTCAGAGACCCGGCACCCAAGTCCGGACCTCACGGCCAGCCAATCGCCGTCTTCTGAAATCAAATCCGACACCAGGGACCCTCATAGACTGACGGCTCTGACGGTTTCCAGGGAACGGACCCAAGACCTCGCATCCGAGAGCTCACGCACGATCCGCACACAGACGCGCCGGAGTCCCGACGGCTGGAGTGCTAGAACGCAGGAGGGGCCGATTCCGAACAGAACTCGCCGGGCGCGGCGATTTGAGGGCCGCCGCGGCCGAGCGGCACTACAATAGGGCGCTCTTTCCTTCCGCTCTCGACCACGGGCAACCACTCGTTCGGTTTGACCCCCGGCAGCGGCGCGAAGCGTCGGCGCGGGAGGAGGGCTCGTCGCGGTGTTCGCTCGATGATCGAACCGAAAACGGACAGCTCGATGGAGCGCACCAGCCTCGAGCTGGAAGCCGACCGGACGATGGAGCTGCTCG
>JACOUA010000421.1 GCA_016178075.1 Acidobacteriota bacterium | reverse complement strand
GCGCATCTCCAAAAGCTCGAATCGGACGGCCGCTTACGCATCGGAGACGAGGCGATTCTCCTCCTCTAGTGGCCACGCCTGCTGGGGTAGTGGGTCAGTTTGGTGTGAAGCCCCGTTGAGGCCGCGCGAGCACAGGTCTGGAAAAACGCGCCGCAGGCCAAACTGCCGCGCAGGTCAGAACTTGACCTGCGCGGGTCGCTGAACACGATGCCGAAGGCGTGTTTTTCCGCGCGGCCGATCGGGGCGAGCACCAAACTGACCCACTACCCCAGCAGGCGTGGCCACTAGAGGAGGAGAATCGCCTCGTCTCCGATGCGTAAGCGGCCGTCCGATTCGAGCTTTTGGAGATGCGCGAGCGCGCTCTCGCGCGCGACGGGCCTGAGATCGTCCGAGAGACCCGGATAGACGGCATCCAGGATCCCGTCGAGGGTGTCGCATCCGGACGCCACCGCGTTCAGGATCTGCTGTTCCCGGAGCGCGCGATGCTCGAGGTACTCCTCGATGAGCGATCGAGGTCGATCGATCGCCGGCCCGTGTGCAGGAAGGAGTCGCTCCGGATCGAGGCGCAGCACGCGATTCAATGACTCCAGATACGCGGTCAGACTGCCGCCATGACTTGCCGGAATCACGACCGTCGTGCCCTTGATGACGAGATCGGCTGAAAAGAGCACCCGCGTTCGGGGATCCCAGAAACATGCGTGATCCGGCGCGTGTCCGGGCGTGTGGATCGTCACGAGCGATCCGTCCGCCACGAGGCTCCCGTCCTCGAGCGCGCGCCAGTCGCGGCCGTAGGTCCCATCGCGCTCCGGCCATGGGATCTTTCGGAACACCGCCGACGGCCAGCGCCGCCGAACCGCGCCCGCGCCAGACGCGTGATCCGAATGCGCGTGCGTGACGAGCACTTCGGCCAGCTCCGCGCCACGCGCGCGCAGCGCCCCGTCGATCTCAGCCAGATGATCCGGGTGACCCACACCCGCGTCGATGAGCGAGGCACGAGGCTGCGATCGATCGGACCAGACGAGCAGGTAGGTGTTGTTTCCCTCGCCCGTGAGGGGGCCGGGGTTGTGGGCGGGAAGGAGGACAATGTCCATGAATGACGCGTCGGGATCAGGGGTCGGGGGCCAGGGACCGGTAAACAGGAGTGCAACAGCCGTTTTGGCCCGGTCCCTGATCCCCGATCCCGGCTCAAAAGTAGTACTTCACCCGCACGCTGCCGCCCGTAGGGATCAGGAGCCGGGGGCCAGGGACCGGTAAACAGGAGTGCAACAGCGTGTTTTGGCCCGGTCCCTGATCCCCGATCCCTGATCCCGTCTCAAAAGTAGTACTTCACCCGCGCGTAAAGGAAGTCCCGGTCGCGGAACAGCCCGACTACGTCATCGCCCTCGCCGACGAAGAGCCCGCCCGACGCTTCGAGCCAGAGATTGTCTCGTACGCTCGCCGCCGCCACTGCTCGCAGAAACGCCGTTCCCTCGGAGACATTGTAGAGGGCCAGGCCTCGAAGAACGCGCGTCTCGCGCGCGAAGGGGCGCTCGGCCGATCCGACGAGCGTCAGATCGGTGTCCCGGTCCTTGTGGCGCCCGACTCCCGCCGGGCCGTCATCGTCGCGCGGCGATTCAGCCGGGCCAGCGGTCCGATAGTCGACCAGAACCGAGGCGGTGAAGCGATATGACCCGGACGTTCGATCGACGCCGGCACCAGATTGGATGGAATGCCCGCCGACCACGCCCGTGGCGTCGCCCGCCTGAAAGTGGTCTTCGACGAACGCCGCCACCTCCCCCCGAATGCCCCACTGGCCCAGCACGCTCTCGAAATCGCCGGCGATCATCGAGGTTCGAGGGTGCGATCCGATGAGCGTGGGGAAGATGATGCCGGCAATTGGCCTCAGCTCGACCCGATAAAGAGGAAGGGCTTCGAATCCGCGGAACGCCGCGACCGCCCAGTCCACACGCCCGGTCGTCGCCGAGACCCTGGCTCCGCCCTGGAGATTTCGCCACGCGGCCGCCGGCTCTTCGACCCGGACAGCGGGCCGCACGCACACCGGCGCAAAACTCGACGTCGGACCCTGACCACAGACCTCGCGTGGAACCAGATTGAACGGCGAGCTGTTTTCGTCGAGCTGATCGAAGTGTCCCGGTTGAAACCTGGGAAGTAATACGCCCTCGAGGGTTCCGCCTTCGCCAAAATGCCAGCGGCCGCGGAAGACCAGCACCGGCAGGCGCGCTGCGCTCCGACCCTCGAAGAAGAACTTCGAGAGGTCGAGCGGATTGATCGCGTCGCCCGGCTGGAGCTCGTCGAGGCGGCCCCAGACGATTCGCGAAAAGCCGGCCCGGAAGTCGACCGTCCTGCCGGCCAGCTCCGCGTAGAGCTCCTGCGGACGGACGATCGCGCCGCGCGAGGTGTCCCCGATCATCCGGTCGGCAACGAGCCCCTCGACATAACCCGCGGCTCGCAGCGTGAGAACACCACGCTTCACCGCGCTGTCGGCGAAGAGTCGGATCCGAATCTCCGTAGCGCCGCTCGCGGTTGGAACCACGCCGGACGGGGCTGAAGGCGCATTCGGGAAGTGATCGAGGGTGAACGAGACGTTCCCGCTGAGCGGCCTTTGGGCCCAGGCCGCGGACGTGAGGATTGTCGCGAGTACGACCACAGCGAGAAGCACCTTCACCACGTGGTGTCCGCCCTTGAAGAGCTCGAGAATACATGACGATCACCACAGAGCTCACAGAGCACACAGAGAACCATTCAGGTTTCTCTCCGTGGTCTCTGTGGGCTCCGTGGTGAAGGCGGTTTTGTCACAGGCTATTGAGCCCGGGCCGACACGCGCGCGGCCACGGCGCACGTCGAGAAGATTCGCGGACACAACATGATGATGGCCGGAACGATCAGCACCTCGGCGAAGAACGCGACCGCCATCGTGAGGGCCAGCAGCATCCCGAACCACGCGGTGGGTTTGTACTCCGAGAGCATCAGGACGGCGTAGCCCAGGCTGTTGATGAACGCGCCGGTCAGCGACGCGCGCCCCTCGTGCACGGTGGCGATCTCGATCGCCTCCTGGGTCGTGGCACCCGCCGCCGCCTCGTGGCGGAACCGGCTGATGAAATGAATCGTGTCGTCGTCGACAACGCCGAGGGCGACACTGGCCACCATGACGGTCGCGATGTTCAGCGACACGTTGAGCCATCCCATGAGGCCCAGCACCGCCAGCACGGGCACCGCATTCGCGACGATCGCGAGCACCCCGAATCGCACCGAACGGAAGACGAGGAAGATGACGCCGAACACCGTCACGAATGCGGTGGCGAAGCTGCTCACCTGGGACATGACCAGGTAGTGATCGAGCGTGGAGAACAACCGGCCCGAGCCCGTCACCTCGGTCTTCACGGGCGTCCCGTCGAAGGATTGTCGCGCCATCCGTTCGACCACGCTGATCTGCTCGAAGACGAGGTCCGAGCTCATCGACGCCAGCTTCACCGAGATTTGCGCGCGCGAATAATCGCTCGCGGCCAGCCTCTCCAGCTCCCGACGCCCGTCGTCCGACAGCGAGAAGACGAACAGCTCCTGCGCGACCGCCTCCTGGCTGGCCGGAATCACGGCCTGCGCCGGCTCGCCGTCGTTCAGCTCCTGGTTGATCCGCTTCACGTATTGCGCGATGGAGGTGGTCTTCTTCACGTACGGCAGCCGCCGGATGTCGCCTTCGAGCGCATCCATCCGCCGCAGCGCCTCGGGCGACTGCAGCGACTCGGGTGGACCTTCCAGCATGATCTGGAAGCTGTAGATCCCTGACAGTTGCCGGTCGATCACGTCAGCCGAGCGCGAGAGCGGGTGGCTCCTCGCGAAGAAGTTGATGTGGTTCGTGTCCACGTGAAGCCGATCGATGCCCCAAATCGCCACGACCGCGCTCACGAGCGACACACCCAGGACGAGTGCCGGACGGTTGATCGCCAGCGCCGAGACGCGGCGCATCGGCTCGACGAGCAGCACCTGATGCGGTGGCAGGCCCGGCTCGGGCTTCATGAGCGCCATGACCGTCGGGACGAAGACCAGCGAGATCGCGAAGTCGATCATGATGCCGACGCCGGATCCGATCCCGAACTCGCGGACGGCCTTCACGTCGCTCGTGGCCAGCGACCACATGCCCAGGGCCGTTGTCACGCTGGCGCCAAGAAGCGGCACGGCCAGGTGGCCGACTGTCTGCTTGAAGGCCTCCTCGGCGCTTCGTCCCGTCTGCAGCTCCTCCTCGAAGCGCTGCAGGATGTGGACATCGTCGGCGACCGCGATCACGACGATGAGCGGGACAATCATGCTGGCGAGCACGTTGTAGGTGTAACCCATCAGGACATACGCCCCGAGCGTCCACAGGAGGCTGATCAGGATCGCGGTGAACGACAGCAGCGTCTTTCGAACCGATCGAAAGCTGACGTAGATCGCGATGAGCGTCAGGGCCAGGATGGGCGGGACGAACGTCCGTTGGTTGGCGAGGGTAATGCGGTTGTAGGCCTCGCTGATTTCGAGGCTGCCGTTGAAGAATGCCTCCGCCCCCGCGGGAAGACGGCGCTGGACGACGTCGTGGATCTGATCGATGACGCCCGCCCGGACCTCGTCAATTCGATCCTCGTCGAAGCTGACGACGATGGCCGCCACCCGGCCATCGTCCGAGATCAGATCGCCTTTGATGAGCGGTTCGGAAAGCGCTCTCGTCCGGACGCGCCGGGCGTCATCCGGCGTCGAGATCGCGCGGCCCACGAGCGGCTTGACCTCGATGCCGCCTTCTTCCTTCACGGCCTGGACGACGTTCGCGTTCGCGAGGCTGTGGACGCGCTGGACGGTGGGCACGCGCTCGAGCTCCGAGGTCACCTCCGCGAGAAACGACAAGCCCTCTGGCGAAAAGAGCCGATCGCCCCGCACCGCGACGATGACGGTGCGGGTCCCGCCGAATTCCTGACGGAAGCGCTCGTACGTCTGGAAGACGGGATCCTGCTTCGAGAACCACGCCGTCAGGTCGTTGTCGATCCGGGTGATGTTCGCGAGCGGCGCGAGCGCGAGGGCACCCAGGATCGCGAAAAGAGAGAGCGGATACCTCAGTCGATAGAGGACGTCCGCGCTAACCGCCACGTTCGAGCTCCAGGCGTGAGAACGCAGAGGGGCTCAAGCCGATGTTGTACTCGGTCTTCGTGACCTGCAGCTCGGTTCTCGTGTGATCCAGGTCGTTGACCATGACGATGTCGAGCGCGGTCCAGATGCCCTGAACCTGTTCCAGCTTCCGGACCTCGAACAGCTTCTCGCGCTCGTTCCGCCGGTTGTAGATCTCGGCCAGCACGACGACGAAGCTGTCTTTGCGAACGAGCGAGATCGAGCGCGGATACGGAGCGGTCTTGTCCAGGGCCCGCGATTCGAGCCGGTAGGCCGGGAACGTGCGCCCGTCGCTCGCGCTCCACGTGGCGTTCTCATCGAGCAGTTCATACGTGTAATCGTCGAGCTCGCGGCCGCCGATGTCTTCGTATGTGAAGTCGCTGCCGACGAAGCTTTCCTGACGCTCGGAGCCCGCGATGCGACGGACGCGCCCCAGCGCGGGGAGATACAGAAACCGCTCGTCCTCGGCGCGCGCGTGCTCCCAGACAAGGAAGGCCGTGCCCTTGATGTCGTTGGGGTATGTGAAGCGCACGAGGAGGCGATCGCCGTCGAGGTCGCGCGCCGACGTCGCAGCCTTGCCGGCGTCGAGATAGGAAACGGTGAGGGCCCGTTCCCGCGCGCGCCCGTGGCGGTCGATGAGCCGCATGCGCATCTCGAGCCGGCCGTCGCGGCCCTTGTCGCGCGCGTCGATCTGGCGCGCGACCCAGCTTGCCGTGAGCGAAGTCGAAGGGGTTGGGGTGACGGACTGCCGCGAAAAGACCTTCG
>JACOUA010000420.1 GCA_016178075.1 Acidobacteriota bacterium | reverse complement strand
GGGGGCGACATCGCGCTCTGTCACAACGGCCACGTGATCAATGTCGATGATTTGCGCGCCGAGCTGGCGCCTAGGCACGATCGCGTGGACGAGATGAGCGACACAGCCGTCATAACGTGCCGCTTCGGTGAGCGTTTTGCCGGCGACGTCGAGAGCTCAGTGCGGCTGACGTTCGAGGCTGTGAAAGGTGCCTACTCGGTTCTGATTCTCACGCCGAATGGCGTGGCCGCCCTTCGCGACCCGTTCGGGATAAGACCGCTGAGCCTCGGCCGCAAGGGGACCGCGACGATCATCAGCTCGGAAACGTGCGCGATCGATGCGGTGGGTGGGAACCTCGTACGTGACGTCGAACCCGGTGAGCTGCTGTTGCTGAACGAGGGGACGGTCCGCAGCACTACGTTTCAACGGGCGCACGCGTGGCCGGCGCAGTGTATCTTCGAATTGGTCTACTTCGCGCGGCCCGACAGCGTCGTGTTCGGGCATGCCGTGGCCTCCGTCAGGATGGCCTTGGGACGACAGCTTGCGCGTGAGGCGCCGGCGATGGCCGACATTGTCGTTCCGATTCCCGAGTCTGCCGTGTATGCCGCACTGGGCTATGCACAAGAGAGCGGTATCGATTATTCGATGGCTTTGTTCAGAAACGGATTTGTGGGACGGAGCTTCATCGAACCGGATCCGCCGGTCCGGAACCTGGCCGTCAGGACGAAACTGAACCCCGTGAAAGGGCTGGTGCAGGGAAGACGCGTCGTCCTGGTCGACGATTCCATCGTTCGGGGAAACACCTGCGGGCAGGTGGTGGCGAAGCTGCGCCAGGCGGGCGCGCGTGAAGTGCACGTGAGAGTGGCGAGCCCTCCCACCGTTGCGTCGTGCTATTTTGGCGTCGACACGCCGGACGTCAGGGAGCTGTTTGCGGTGGGCCGCGGGATTGCGGAGATGAGGCAGGCGCTGGACGCGGATTCGCTGCAGTTTCTCTCGCTCGAGGGCCTCATGCACGCCGTTGGTCTCGACGCGCGGCGCTTCTGCTCCGCGTGCTTTTCGGGAGTGTACCCGCTCGACGTTTCGCGGATGCCGAGGAGGTGGCACGCGCCCTTACGCTGCGCGTAGTTCTGACTGCGGTTGTCGTCCCCGGCCGTCTGGACTCACAGTCCAGGCGGCCGTCGTGCGTACGGGGGAGGAGGAACAGATCCCGCCGGTCCGACGCTTCAAGCTCATCGAGCCGGATTTCTTTGAGGCTGTGGGCAGCAGAAGATTGCCGGGCGCGACCTGACCTGGACGGATCTGTAGCAGCGTCGACGGTCGCGGTGGTGTCTGACGATCTGGCGTTGGAGAATTGGGGACGCGAAGGCCGCGATCAGCGCATCCGGGAGAACCCGGCCAATCCGTAACGTGAAATCGTCGAAGTGATCTCTAACGTGCACGACGACGGCGGCATGTGCTGGCACGCCCAGTCGTGTACTGGCCCGCGTTGATCCCTCGGGAGGAGCCGCAGCCTGCGGTCGCCCGTGCTGTGACATTTTGCTATTTGCAGCGATCGGGCAGACTTCGAAGACTTCATCAACGAGATTCGCCGTACTGGATGTGAGGCCCAGAAGTCCGGTTCTGTGAGAGCTAGGCGAGGGCAACCTTCCCCGGCTACTCGACACGCGCGGCGGCGCTTCCGCACTATCGCGTCGCGGGCGACAGCTCCACGGAACCGCACGAGGCAATCTGAGGCAACCTGAGAACCTGGACAATTAATTCGTCTTGACGACGATCGCGGACGCCCGTACTCTCGAATCATCTAGCCGTGGCCACCAGTCGCCACCGCTCCTCGTCCTCATAGAGCACGTGGAGCCTGCTTCTATCGCATCCCCTCAGGCGGCATGCGATGCGCAAGTACCCGACCGGGATCGGCGGTTCCCGATCGGTCACGCCGTAGGGATTCGGCCTCAGGTCGAATCCATCGACTCACAGCAGTCGAGTGGCGGATCGACGGCTCGAGACGATGACCACGTTTAGCGCGGCACACGTCATCGAGGCAGTGCCGAGGCCGGTACCTGCTGGTATGGGCAACCCACGACATCTCCTCAGGAGATGCCGCTGTTAGCCCTCGCGTGGGACGTCTGACGCGCTCCTGGACATCCACGAGCGCGCCGACGCGTCCCACACCCAGTCATGCGGCGCGTTCGGGGTTACCTCGGACGACAGCAACTGAGGACGACGCGAGCTGGTGGTCGGTGCCGAACATCCGCCATCGACCGCCACTCGCCCATTCGCAGTCAACCTGTTTCGTCTGGAGGGAGCCATGAAGCGGAGCGCCTTCACCGATTCGTTGTACATCCAAAACGAAGAACACCCGACGATGCCGCCGGCACCTACGTACGGCGAGTTGCCGAACCGTTTGCTCACCGCAATCGAGGTCGCGGAGTTCGTCGGCTGCCACGAAGAGACCGTGCGCCGCGCGTACTTGCGCGGCGTGTTAACCTCACACCGCTTCGGCGTCAGGGGACGGCGATTTCATCCCAACGACGTACTCGATTGGATCAAGCGAGGCGCACCAACAAGAGTGTCGTAACCAGCGCCTGCGGCCCGAGCGAGGCGCCGGAGGGAAGCGCGGCGCAGCCGCGCCGCCGAGTGAGAGCGAGCGGGGGTGGCCCCGCGGAGCACTGAGAAAGGAGGAGAGATGCCTGTTCGAGAGATCTGCAAACAAAAAGGCTGTCGAGCGAGTCCTCGGTGTGAGCACCCGTGGTGGTTCGATGTGATGTACGACGGCAAACGGTGGCGCATGCGCGTCGATGATTTCGCACTCGCGCGTGAAGCGCGCGAACCGATCACCGTCAAACAGACCGCGGAGAAGGTTTGGGAGCCACGGTTCCTTGCCGAGATCATCGCCGGACGCGATCCGCGCGTACCGCCGAATGTCCCGAAGGCCGCACAGGCCCTGACCGTTGCCGACTTCCTTGACCGGTACTTCACGAGCTACGTCGAGGCTGAAGGACTTCGGACAGCGGGCACGATCAAGGGTCGGCTGAACGCCGTGAAGGCGTGCCTCGGCGATCGACCAGTCTCGGTGCTGGAGAAGCCGAGCGAAATCCTTCGCTTCAAGGCCGCGTATCGACCCGCTCATGAAATAGCGACCGTCAACCGTGCGCTGAGCACGCTGCGCGCGGCGATCAACTGGGGACGTTTTCAGGATCCACCGTTCCTGACCTCGTCACCGTTTCACCGATTTGGTGTGACGATCAAGACGAAGGACGAAACAAAACGGGACCGCCGCGTTGGACTGCAAGAGGAGAAGCAATTGCTCGACGCGGCGCTGTCGATGAACTCGGCCGAGCATCGGTGGGTCGGATCGTCCATGCACGACCGGCTCATTGGCGCACTCGAAACCTGTTGTCGACAAGGCGAGATGCTGCGAATCCAGAATCGACACATCGACTGGGACCAGCATCAGATCGCCATCCCAGGCGCTCATGCGAAGGCCGCGGAGAACCGACGGATCCCATTCGATCCGCAGGGACGTCTTGCGCCAATTCTGAAACGACGGGCGAAGCTCGGACCGAATACGTACGTCTTCGGAACCGAGTCAGGCGAGTTTCAGAAAAGCTTCAAGACGGCGTGGGAGGCCCTACTCCTCGTGGCGAACGGGTACGAAACGAAACGGCTGAAGCCGGGACTGTGGGTGCAGCGCGATCGCGAACGGCTGCGGCAGATCGATCTGCACTGGCACGATCTGAGGCATGAGGGCGCGTGTCGATTGCTGGCGGACGCCGTTGACATCCGCACGATCCAGTTGATGCTTGGTCACTCCGACATCAAGCAGACGCAGCGGTACCTGAACATCACCGACGAAGAGCTGCGGAAGGCGATGACCGGCGTGTGGGAACGCCGCCGGCAGTTGCGGGCGGTCAACCAAGATCCCCGTAAGTGAACATGAGACTCCACCGATTGTCAGTCATTTGTCAGTC
>JACOUA010000419.1 GCA_016178075.1 Acidobacteriota bacterium | reverse complement strand
CCTTCATCGGGACGCTGCACGGCAACCCGGTCCGCTCCTACAGTCAACCTGACTTGTGGGTGACGGACGCGGCCCCAGGCGGCACGCCCAAGAACCTGACCGCGGGCTACGACTTCGACATGGGCGGTGGCATCGGCGGCGATCAGGCGGCGCCCCGCGGCCAAAACCGCAAGCCGATTCTCTGGTCGAGCAATGGCGCCGCTCTGATCGTCGCTTCCGCCGAGCACGGCAGTGGGAACCTGAAACGTGTGACGATCGCAACCGGCAAGGTCGAACCGCTGACCGAAGGCGCGCGCGACGTCGTTGCCTACAGCGCGATGCCGGACGCGTCGAAGATCGCGGCGACGCTATCCACACAGACCAACATTGGGGACATCGCCATCCTGTCGGTGGGGCCTGGTCTCGCGACCCCGAGCCCGATCACCGGAATCAACGAAGACCTGTTCAAGGACATCCAGCAGAGCGAGCCGGAAGAGATCTGGTACCGCACGTTCGACGGCAAGCAGATTCAAGGCTGGATCCTCAAGCCGCCGGATTTCGACCCGGCACGAAAGTATCCGCTGATTCTCGAGATACACGGAGGTCCGCACGCGGCCTACGGCAACACCTACACGCACGAGTTCCAATGGATGGCTGCGAAGGGGTATGTCGTGCTCTTCACGAACCCGCGCGGCAGCACGTCGTATGGGCAGGACTTCGGCAACATCATTCAGTACCACTACCCTGGCGACGACTATAAGGACCTGATGGCGGGCGTCGATGAACTGCTGAAGAAGAACTACATCGATCCGAACCGGCTGGGCGTGACCGGCGGCAGCGGCGGCGGGCTGCTGACGAACTGGACCATCACCCAGACGCAGCGCTTCAAGGCTGCCGTCGCGCAGCGCGACATCGCCGACTGGTATGGATTCTGGTTCACGGCCGACTTCACCCTGTTCCAGCCCACCTGGTTCCGCAAGGCGCCGTGGGACGATCCGCACGATTTCGCCGCGCGCTCGCCCATCACGCACGTTGCCAACGTCACGACGCCGCTGATGCTGGTGCTCGGCGATGTGGACTACCGGACGCCGCCGGCCGACGGCGGCGAGATGATGTTCCGTGCGCTGAAGTACCGGAAGATCCCGACCGTCATCGTGCGGTTCCCGCGCGAGACCCACGAGCTCTCGCGCTCGGGCGAGCCGCGCCACCGCGTGGAGCGGCTTCAGCACATCGTCGGCTGGATGGATCAGTGGCTGCAGGGGAAGAAGAACCCGTCGTACACCACGCCGTAGCGACGAATCGCTCGACCTCCGCGTCATGTTCATTTCGCTGGGATTCTGGATTGGCTTGCGGGGACGCTGCTCCTCTCCGCGGGCAGCGCGAAGAGGAGCAGATGGAAAACAAGGAAACGCATGGTTCACCGCGCCGCGCTCGGTTTAGGCAGGAAGTTCTCCAGGGCCCAAACTTCGCTGGCCCCGGTTTCGAATACCCCGAATGTGATCCGGCGGCCGTCGGGGTGCACGTGCGGATACATGAGTTGACCGGTCATCGAGATACCAATCTGCTCGGGTTCTCCCCCGGCGACTCGAACTCGCCAGAGGACGCTCGGCGCGCCGAGCCCGCCTCTGACGAACAAGAGGTCATTGTTCGGAGACCATGCCAGCCGGTTAGGGTTGCAGTCCATCGTGCGGGCCACCTCTCTCGTCTCGCCGCCGCCCGCCGGCATCACTTCAAGGTAACAACCGCCTGGCGTGCCATCGAAGGCGTGCAAGGCCAGTTGCGTGCCATCTGGAGATATCGCAGGCGAGTTAAAGCTTCCGCTCTTCAAAACCGTTTCGCGGCGGCTGTCGATATCGAATCGCACGAGTTTTCTCTCACCCGTTGGTGGATCGTCCACGCTGGCGATGTAAAAAATGGTCTTCCCGTCGCGTGAAACAGCATTGGCTCCCAGCCCTCCTTGCCCAAATGCGCCCTTGGGAGCGAGCAGCAGCTCGGCTTTGCCGCTCGCCAAATCCACGCGGTAAAACGCGGCCCCCTTCCCGGCAGGCCCCAGCACGAGGACTGATCGGCCATCGGAGAACCACCTCGGCGACGGAGCAAGATTGCCCGTTTGAAACCCCTGTGGCAGTGAGAGGTCTCGCTCTTCGCCCGTCTTGAGCGTGCGAATCACAAGCACCGTCGTAGACGAGCTGGCCCCGCGCGGCCCGCGGGACGAAAGGTAGGCCAGAGACTCGCCATCCGGCGACCACGCCGGAGCGCTATTCGAGTTGAGAAACCGCTCGGTCGCGAGCACGGGCGGCTTGGTCACCTTCATCGCCGCATCCAGCTCCGCGATATAGACGTTTGTGCGGAAAACGCCCGAGACGAGGTAGTAGAGGGTCCCGTTTCGCGTGATGCCCTTTAGGCCGACTCGACCGATATCCGCTTTGACCAACTCGGCCGGACCTTTCGGCGTTCCTCCCTCCATCGGCACTCTCCAGAGAGAGATATTCCCGGTACGGTCGCTGAGAAAAAGGATTTGGGAGCCGTCGTGTGACCACAGCGGCGAACCATTCCCGGCGGGACCCTGTACCGCTGGAGTTTCCCGGCTTCCATCCGCAGCCAGCACGAAAATTTCAGTCGGCGACTTGTTGTCCCCGCTCAAAGCGTCGTAGGCGATATACCGGCCGTCGGGCGAAAGACTCATCGTCGTGTAGTCCCACGATAGAGACTTGAGCACGCGAATGGATCCGTCCTGAACCGAAACCATGGCAATCTGGTTTGTGCCGTCTTTCAGCGAGCGGAGCACGAGCAGCTCCTTGCCATCCGGAGTCCAGCCGAACGGCCGGATCTGCCTGATCTCTTCGTTTTGATACACAACGCGAGGCTGTGCCTCACCACCGTTGAGCGGAAGAATACGCACGTCGGCGTGGTAAACGTTTCCAGAACCCCAGGTCCAGCCATACGCCACCTGGCCACCATCCGGAGAGAAGACCGAGTACCAGGGCGAGCCAGAACCCTTGGTAAGAACGCGGTTTGTGCCTTCTCTCAGGTCACGGACGGCAAGGCCGAAGGTGCCAAGATGCAGAAAAGTCAGGTAGTGGCCGTCGGGCGAGGGTGCCCCGCGAACAGCTCCGAACGCGTCCTGCCCGGTCCACACGAGCCGTGCAGTCTGGGTGACGCGAGCGGGCGCCGGCGATTCGAGCGCCGCCAGGCGCGCGCGGGCTTCGGCCACGGCGTCTTTCTGATCGGCGAACTCGCGCACCAGACGCTCGTAGATCTTGCGCGACTCCGCGTCCCCGAGCTTCTGATAGCACGCCGCCATACGGAGGAGCGCTTGCGCGGCTAACGGCCGATTGCCGCTCAGCGCGACCTTCTTGTACTGCTCGATCGCTGCTTTCAGATTCCCATCCACGAGCTCGGTGTTCATCGCGGCTTTCAGCAACCGCTCGACGTCCTGCGCCTGCTTGTCGCCCGCACCGAGCACCGCGACGGCGAGCACGATCGTCAGGATTCCGATGAGAGTTGTTTTCATGAGCCAACCTCCACGACGGAGGCTACGCTCCGCGCTTCGCGATCGCTCCATCGCATCGTCATGATTCGGTCACGTCTTCGAGATCGAACCGGTATCCGATTCCGCGTACGCTCTTGAGATACCGTGGGCTGGTCGGCGACGGCTCGATCTTCCGGCGAAGATTGGCGATCTGGTTGTCCACTACCCGTTCGGTGATGGCGGTGTCCTTGCCCCAGACCTCGTCGATCAAGATGCGCCGCGTCAGCACGCGGCCGGCGCGCCTTGTCAACAGGCCCAAGAGCTTCAATTCAAGCGGCGTCGTCGCGACCGGTTTGCCAGCCCGACGCAGCTCCGCGCGGCTGAAATCGAGCTCACAGTCGCCAAAACGCGTGATGGCGGCCTCTTCTGTTTCGGCCTGCGTCCGGCGCAGCAGAGCACGAATCCGCGCCCGCAGCTCCTTCGGGCTGTACGGCTTCGTGACGTAGTCATCGGCCCCGAGGTCAAGCCCCAGCACTTTCTCGGTCTCGGCTGTGCGCGCGGTGAGTAGAAGGATCCTGGAGTTGACGCCGAACCGGCGAAGCTCGCGGCAGACGTCGAAACCGTCTTTCTTCGGCAACATCAGGTCGAGCAGGATCAGATCGAACGCGCCTTCGCGCGCGCTCCTGATCGCCGCCTCACCGTCAGTCACGACTTCCACGGCATAGCCTTCAAGGCGCAAATCATCTTCGAGCGCGACCGCGATCGCCGGATCGTCTTCCACGATCAAGATCCGAGGCATGGGAGCACCAGCGTGAACGTGCTGCCGCGGCCGGGCTCGCTGTCGAGCTGCACCGAGCCGCCGTGCGCCTCGACGATGCGCTTGACCAGGGCCAGGCCGATCCCGACACCGCGGATGCCCGCGCGCTTGGCGTCAGCGCCGCGCACAAATTGGTGGAAGATCCTTTGCTGCTCTTCGGATGGGATGCCGACGCCTTCGTCTCCCACGCCAACCAGGACCGAATCCCGCTGACGCCGTGCAAACACTCGGATCGGGCGGCCCAATTCGGAATACTTGCCTGCGTTCTCCAGCAGGTTCCACAACGCGCGCGACAGCGCTTCGCGGTCAGCCCGAATCGGCGGCAACCCGTCCTCGATCTCGCAGAGCACGTGCCGGCCTCTCGCGAGCGGCTCGCCGCGGAACTCCTCGACGATGCCGGACACGATGTCGTTGACGTCTGCCGGTTCCAGTCGCCACGCATAGGCCCCGACGTCGATGCGTCCGAAGCTGAGTAGGCTCTCCACCATCCGATGCAGACGTTCCGTTTCCTGGGCCAGCAGCTCGTAGTAGTACACCTTCCGCTCTTCACTCGTGATGCTGCGTGACGCCAGCAGCTCGGTGAGGTGGCGCATCGACGTCAGCGGCGTCCGGAATTCGTGTGAGACCGCCGAGACGAAGTCTGACTGTTGGCGGGCCAGCAGGAGCTCGCGAGCGGTGGCCCGATAGAGGCCGTAGGCGGCCGCCAGCATCAACGCGAACGCACCCAGCAGGCCGCCAATGAGGATGGCGCGCATCCGGTCGCTTTCTGCTTCGGGCGTGCCCACCGATGAAACGCTGACAATGAATGGCAGGCGCGTCTCGCTGGGCGTGAACGAGATGCCGCCAGTTCGTGGCACGCCAAAGACAAGCTGCCCCTCGGTGTCGGAAAGCGCGACGGCGAGGCTCTGTGATTCCCATAGGGGACGCCAGGTGGCTTCGATCTCAGCAGCCGTCGCGATCCAGACAATGGGACGCTCGGGGCCACCGATCCAAAGGGCAAGCACCGGCCCCGCCTTCTGGCGGAGGAAACGGCGGCCTCGCGCCGCAAGATCGCCGCGGCGCCAGGCACGCCACAGTTCGAGAGCCGCCTCCGTTCGAGCGATCGCCTCAGATGATGTCGGCGGTCCATTCCAGCGCGCGAGCATGTCGCGATAGAGATCGAAGGTCGCTCGATCGATCGGCCAGCCGCCGGCGTTGAGTTCACGACCAAGATCCGCCGCTTCTTGGCGCAGCCGATCGGCATCGCCCGCGTCCTCGAGAACCTTGCAGCGGCCCTGGCGAGCGACGAGCCCTGCCGGTTGTCCGGCCACGGCGATCGGTCCGAGCTGCTCGAGATCGGCATAGACCTGGAGGGCCCCTTCGTGATCGCCTCGCTGGCGTAGCACACGGCCAAGGCCAACCAACGCGGCGGCGCGGACAGCAGGTTTGCTTGACGCGGCCAGCCGACGGTACGTCGTGGCAGCTGCGACGAGATCACGAAGCCGAAACTCTTCGACTTCTGCTGCGGCAAGGGCAGAGGTTGCGTGCGCCGCGGGGAACTCGGTGGGCTGGTACAGGATCGTCAGGTCCTCGCCGGATTCAACCCCGGTCGGGACGAAACGGATGCCGTGCCCGCTGGCCAGTTGCTCCTCGACAGCCTGGAGCCTGCGCTCAACATCCAGCGCCAGCCGGCCTGCGGCCACCTCGAGGCGTTCGCGTCGCCGCTGCCGCTCGAGCTCCCGGTCTTGCTGAAGGGTGCGTAAGCCGAGCCAGCTCAGCGCGCCGATCGGAATCAGCGTGGCCGCCGCCAGCAACGCCGGGATTCTGCGGTTTTCTACCCAGGTCAAGACGGCTCTATTCTACGGGTCATCGTCTATCGTCACGTCACGGTCTTGTCTCGAATGCGTCACGGCGTCGCCAGCATTCGTTTCGTGTCCTGCGGAAGCTCGCCGGTCACCTGCCATTCGATGAGCGACATCGGAATGAGCCCGGCCGCGTCGAATTCTTCCATGAACGCTTTCATGGTGAACGTGTCGCCCAGCTGACGCTTACGTGCGGCCAGGAGCCGCTCGAACTGGATCTTGCCGATCACGTAGCTCGTGCCATAGGCCGGCTGCTGAAGGTACAGATGCTGTTCGCCGCGGACGAGCCGTCCGTCCAAGCGCAACCAGCCTCGCGGGGTGTGGGCCGACGTGAACGCGGCCGCCTGCTCGAGCGTGAACTCGTGGCTGTGCATCCGCAGGTCCCCGAGCGCACGCGCGGCCCGCTCGGCGACCAGGATGTAAATGAGCTCGCGCGAACGGGGCCGGGCATCGAACATGCCCGCCTGCATCATCATCTCCTCCCACCCCGTCGCGTGGCCCTCGGTGCGCGTATTGAAGATGTTGTAAAGGAGCGAGCCCCTGCGGATCGGGCTCGGATGTGGCTGATGCTGCATCCGGCCCTTGTCGAACCAGTGGTAGCCGTGAGTCCTCATGACCTCGGGGTCGCGGTAGTCCACCTCGGTGAAGAACTCACGAGGGCCGGCGCTGAAGCTCCCGATCCGCGCCCTGAGGGCTGGGTCCATGTAGTCCTTGATCGTCAGAATGTCATGGTCCTTCAGGAACGCCATGTACTCGGTGATCGCGGCGCCGAACCGGCGCGCGTGCTCCTCGGCGCTCGAAATCACCGTCTGCGGTGGAAGAGCTTCGTTGCGCTTTTCCTCCAGCGCCAGGAAGGCGTGCGATCGCGCGAGCTCACGCTCCATGATCGTCACCTCCTCGCGCCAGGTGTACGGCACGAGCTGCACGTGCTTCAGATACCAGTCGTAGTTGTCAACGCCGATCCCCGACGGGCCATTCTTCGACGCGGACTGTGCGTCGAGCCACGCGGCGAATGCCTCGGTGGCAGCCCTCGCTCGCTCGACGCTGGGTTTGAGCCCGGTCGCCGTTTCAGGAAGCTTGGCCTGAAACTGCGCGAGGCTGGCGCTCTGCTGCCGGATGCTCGCCGTCCCGTACGT
>JACOUA010000418.1 GCA_016178075.1 Acidobacteriota bacterium | reverse complement strand
GGTACGGCACGACGGCCGAATCGGTGCCGCCGGCGACGACGAGTCCCTGATCCAGATACGCGCGCACCGGCGTCGTCCACGCCGCGCGCTTCGGTCCCCAGTACTTCACCAGGCTCGGCCCGGCGAGGTACAAATGATCCTGCGCAGAGATGACCAGCCCGAGCTTTTTCATCCGAGGGAACTGGTCCGGCTGCGGGATGAAGCCGTGCTCGATCGTCCAGCGCTTCCCGACGATCGACTGCTCCGCGTTGGCGGCCTCGTAGGCCGCAAGCACTTCATCGATCGCCGCGTCACCGACCGCGTGCGTGGCCACTCGCCAGCCGAGACGATTCAACGCTTTCACCGCGGCGGTGTACGCCGCCTGCGGCATGGTGTTGACGCCGCGGAACGCTCCGCGCTCACCCCACGGCTCGGCGTACGGTTCCCGCATCCAGCCGCCCTCGAAACCGCCGTCAACGCCAAGCTTCATCCCGCCAATCCGCAGCCACTCGTCGCCCTCGTCCGGTTTCACCTTCCAGCTCTCGATCGCCGCTCGCAGCTGCGCCTTATCGTTGAATGGCGGGGACCCCTGCACCCCGCCACGCTCCTCGCTCGCGGGGCCCCTACGCCCCGCTCCGCTCGTCGCGTCCGCCGCCATCCGCATCAGTTGGGTGACTCGAATCGTGAGGAGCCCGCGTCGCCGCATCTGCTGCAGCAGCCGATACTGCTCGATCGATGCGCCCGGATAACGGATGCTCGTCAGCCCGGCCGCGTTCAGCTTTTTGTGCTGCTCGACGAGCGCCTCGATCGTCAGTCTGGGCTGGGGCGGAAGTTGGACGAGCGACTTCGCGCGGTCGATGAGCTCACCGTTGAGCTCTCCGTCACTGTCGCGCGTGATTCGGCCGCCGGGCAGTTGCGGCGTCTCTGTCGTGATGTTCCATTTCTTCAGCGCGGCCGAATTGAGGATGTACTCGTGTCCGCCCCGCACCGCGACGACGGGATTGGCCGGAGAGACCGGGTCGAGATCCCTTCGGTACGGCAGCCGGTGTTCCACGAGCTGCGCCTCGTGCCAGTCGCTGTTCGTGACAATGACGTCGCCGGGACGGCTCGCTTTGACGCGGGCGCCGATCGCGTTGAGCACGTCGGCGATCGATCGCGCCTGGGAGAGATCGACGCCCGGCCCGCCGCCGGCATCGTGGAGATGATCGTCGGCTAGACCGGGAATCGCCGTCCGACCCGCCAGATCGATGATCTCGGTCGCCGGGCCGGCCAGCTTTCGGATCGCAGCACTCGTCCCGACGGCCGTGAACCGGCCATCCGAGATGGCCACCGCCTGCGCGACCGAGAAGTTCCGGTCGACGGTGACGACGTGGCCGTTGACGAGAATCACTTCGGCAGGCGGCGGTGCCTGCGCCGAGACAAACACCACCAGCCCTGTGAGCCCGATCAAGCGCGTCATGAGCGCAGGCGTCAACGAGTTCACTGCGTGGCCGCCGTCGCCGCGGCTCGCATCGGGGTCGTCAGCGCTCCGATCCCTTCGATCTCAATCGTCACGACGTCCCCGGGCTTCAGGAATTCCGGCGGACGACGGGCCGCCCCGACGCCGTCCGGTGTTCCGGTCGAAATGACGTCGCCCGGATACAGCGTGAGGATCGACGTCAGGTAGCGCACCAGGTGCGCCTCGTCCCAGATCAGATCCTTCGTGTTTCCGTCCTGTTTCACGATGCCGTTGACCTTCGTGACGATCCGAAGGTTCGCGTGATTCGTGAGGAATTCCTTCGGCACGATGAACGGGCCGAACGGCGCCGCGCGATCGCGGCTCTTGCCGCTGAACCAGTTCGGCCCCTGGAACATGCTCGTGAGCGGACGACCCGTGCCGCCGCGGTCGCTGGCGTCGTACATGATGCTGTAGCCGAAGACGTACTCGTGGGCCTTCTGTTCGGGGACATTGAACGCCTGTCTGCCGATCACGATCGCGAGCTCCCCTTCCCAGTCGATGTTCCTCCCCGCCGGCATGAAGAACGGCTCGCCGGGATCGATGATGCAGGAGCGCGGCGACTTGGCGAACATCACCGGATCGCTCTTGTCGGGATCGACCTCGTTGACGGCTTGGGCCTGCGCGCCACGCCCGAGCATCTCGCCGGCGTGCGAGCGGTAGTTTGCCGCGGCGGCCAGGAGGTTGTACGGATACTTGATCGGCGCTTTGATCGACACCTTCTCGACGTCGAAGGCGAACGGCAGGCTGTCGCTCTTCGCGTCCTTGAAGAAGTTCGCCATGCGGTACAAACGCGGCGACACGCGATCGTAGATCTCGATCAGCTCACGCATGTCCGCGGGCACTCGGGCCGGCAGCGCGCCGGCCTCCTGCGGGACAGACGAATCGGCTCCGGCAATGTCCAAGATTCGGGTGCCGAGCACGAGGCCGACCCGCACCCTCCCCTGCGCCTCGAACGTCGCCAGCTTGAACGGCGTCTCGGGCTTGCTCGAGATCGTCGCCTGCTTGGCGCCGATCGACGGCAGCAGCAACGTACAACCCAGAAGCAAAGCGGTGATGAACTTCCGCATGGGCGCTCTCCTTGTCAGATCGGCGTCCGCTCGAATCCAGGGGACGCGATCGGCGATCGCTCGGTCCTAGCTTACGACTGACAGTCTCGACACTCGCACACCCCCATCCCGGGTTTCCGCCGAAGCAGGGCGATGATTTCATCGGATCCCAGGCGTCATCCTGGGCTGAAACTCACGGGGCAGATGTTAGGAAATGCCAGTCGTCAACGCCACGGTGTGGGGCGGGGAGAGCGCCGGACACCCCGGACCGGCCGCGAGATGCGCTTCGCAGGGTTGGCCGCAACAGACGGCAGGAACCGCCAGGTTGCCCCGAAGGTCGCCCCCCAGCCGTAATGCGTGCTGGCGCCGGCCAGGAACGACACGACCGAAGCGTCGAGATCGATCAAGTCGGTGAGCGCGATCGTCGCGCCACCGCCGACATGCCAGTACCGGCTCGCCAGCAGGCGGTCGTGATCGAGAAACACATACGGGTCCGTCGGCAGCCGCTCGAGCGCCTGCCCGAATGTGATCCCGCCATGGGTCCGTCCCCACGCCGCGAGCGCGCGAACGCTGACCAGCGGGCTCACGGCATACCCGACCTCGAGCTCGGCGTTGCTGCGGTCGAGGGCGATGTCGCGCAGCGACTGCACGAAACGAGTACGTATAACGCGCGTGGATGTACGCCGCCGGCAGGAACGGATCGAGGAGCCGTCCGACGTTCACGCCGGTCTGCAGGGCGAGCCGATTCTGCCCGGGCGCGGCCTCACCGACGGTCCGGTAATCGTGACTCGGTATCGTCACGCCGATGGCCGGCGTGACGACGAGTCCTCGACTGAACGCGTTATAGCGAAGCGTGAGCCCAAAATCCTGGAAGGTCTCGTAGTACGATCCCGTGTCAAGCGACCGGAACGCCTCGCCGCCGGGCGTGTTCCTCTGCGCGTCGTCGATGAACCTGCGGAACTCGATGTTACGCGGATCATCGGTGACGGTGAACTTCGAGGCGATGTACGGCAGCCTCGCGGTGAACGCGAGCTTGTCCGTGAGTCCGTACTCGAAGTGGACGATGGCAAGATGCGCGCTGGATGGGACGAAACCCTCCCGCCGGGTGCCGTCGCTCCCGAAATGGCCACCGAAACTGATGTGCTGGAAGATGACCGACAGGCTCGCTTCGCCATCGACAGGAATCCAGGCCGTCTGCGCGGACGCACGGGCAGCGCCCGTCAGGCACACGACTGCGGCCAGGAACACGAGCGGCGGTCGCCGGGCGCGAGGGCTGCTCAAAGCGAGCTAGGAGTCTTGCCCGGACTCTTGCTGGTCGAACGCACCGCCTCGGCGATCGTCATCAGGTACTCGGTCGACCGGCTCGGGGCGTTGATGAGATACCGGCACTGCCGGGCGGCTTCCTTCGCCTCGGGTTTGGTGAGCTTGTAGGCGATCGGGACGATCGCGGGTCGCGACGGCGACGACGCGAGCCTCGTCTGCAGATCGGCAAGGTCGGCGAAATCCACCATCACGATGTTGAACTGACCCGACGCGAGCGCGGACTGCAGCTCCGACCAGGTGGCAACCTCTCTGTACTTGTGACCTACCTGCAGCAGCGTGGCCTGCAACTTCAGCTCCCGCGTTGCATTCGCCATACGCGAAGCCGGTAGCCCTGGCCGTCGGGTGCGAACTTCGCATTCTCGACGTGACCGCGACGGAAGGTGAGCTGCCTGAACGTCAGCGTCGCGAGCGTCGGTGTCTGGTCGGGACGGAACCACACGTAGGACAACACCGCCCCAACCGCCAGCGCGCCGACCGTCGCGCCAATGACGCTCAGGCTGCGCCACCTCTTCGCGTCTGCCCGGAGTGATGGCGCGCGAGCAGGGTCGAGATCGGCTAAGTGATGGCGAACCGTCTCCAGCTCGCGAGCGAGGTCGCGCGTGGCGGCATACCGGTCGACGGGATCCTTCGCCAGGCAACGCTCAATCGTCCACGCCACCGGTGGAGGAAGCGTCGGGTTGACGGTGGATGGGGGGTCGGGCTCGCTGCCGATGATGGCCGAGAGCGTTTCGACAGGGGTCTTACGGTCGAACGCGCGCCTTCCGGTCGCCAGCTCGTAGAGCACGGCGCCGAACGCGAACTGATCGGCACGGAAGTCGACCGCGCGTCCGCTCGCCTGCTCGGGCGACATGTAGCCGACCGTGCCGAGAAGCGTGCCGGGCAGCGTCTCTGATGCCATCGTCGAGGCCTCGGACAGCGACCCGATCGGGTGGGGGCTCGTCAGTTTCGCGAGCCCAAAATCCAGAATCTTGGCGCGGCCGTCGGGACCGATCATCACGTTCTCCGGCTTCAGGTCCCGATGCACGATGCCGCTTTCGTGAGCCTTGGCCAACGCGTCGGCCAGCTGCGCCACTATGCGGAGCGCTTTTTTCAGCGGGAGATGTTCGGTCCGCAGCAGTCCGCGAAGGGTGGCGCCTTCGACGAGCTCCATGACGATGTAGAATCGCCCTTCGCTTTCGCCGATGTCGTGGATGGTGACGATGCCGGGGTGGTTCAGGGCAGAGACGGCCCTTGCTTCCTGTTCGAAGCGCCGAAGGGCGGCGGGGTCGGCCGCCACATCGCGATTGAGAATCTTGATCGCGACGTCGCGATCGAGCTTGGTGTCTGTGGCGCGATAGACCTCGCCCATCCCGCCGGCCCCGACGCGGGCGATGATCTCATAGGACCCGAGGCGTTGTCCGGCGCTGAGACTCATCGGGGCAGATGTTAGGAGGTTGGGGGCCGGCGGTCAACGTCGACCGTCTAGAGGCCTGCGGCAGCAACCCGCCCCGCAAGAGGCTCGCGATCTTGTACGAGTCGATCTTGTCGTTCTTCGCCGTGCCGCCGTGGATGGCTTTCATGCCCCAGCGAGCTGCGTATGGCCGCGAGCGTGAGCGGGCCGTCTACTTAGAAAGAAGTTAGACGGCCGCCGTTAATTCGGAGGCAAAGTCCCGGGACGTTTGGCGATTTCCGGAAACTTGGTGAGCAGGTTCTTGTCGAACGTCGCGAGAAACAAATGTCGCTGCGCGGCGAGTTCCACGAACAGAGTGTCGTAGACAGCTGCGTCAGAATCCAAGGCACGCGTCAATGCAGGCTGCCACAGCGATCGAATTGAAACGGACTGGATGCCGAGGCGCGCGGCCATGTCCAGTTTCTGGTGTCCTTCCTCGCGCGGCAAGACACCCGTGCGAATCGCCATCCAAATCGCATTCGCCAATTCGGCTTCCCAATGCGCGGGTGCCCATGCTTCCGCGACAGTCTGCCAGAACTGCCGAACTTCGTCGACAAACGGCTCTGTGCCGAGCAGGTAGTACGCGACGACATTCGTATCGACAATCACCGTCACTGCCGGCCGACCCCGATCCACGCTTCAATTTCACTGGGCTTTGGTCGACGCGTTTGGCGTGTCCACGACTGTTCAATTTCGTCGAGCAGGGCCTCCCGCTCGCCGACATGTTGCTCGAGGACAGCACGCACTTCTTGCTCCATCGAGCGTCGGTTTCGGCGAGCGAGATTTTTGAGAGATTTCACGATTTTCGTTGGCACATTCCGAATCGTTAGGGTTGCCATCGTCACCTCTGCTAGCATTATGCTAGCATTCGCGAAGGCCGTCTAACAACAAGCCGTTAGACAGTCGGAAGCGCCACGTGGAGATTCGTAAACTCCGCTTCGACGAGCATCACGAGTGGCTTCACCTGCGCGAACTTCTCTGGCCAGACCGCTCGCGAGACGAACTCACGCAAGAACAACAGGAGATTCTCGCCGATTCAGAGCGAAATGTCGTCCTAGCTTCAGCTGCTAGCAGTCGAAATGGTTGTGGCAATCTGAAAGGTTCATTTCGTACACGGCTCCTTTCTGAACTGGACGCTGCGGCCGGTGGACCGTCACCGCGCCGGACCGAGCCGCATCACCCCGCCGATCCCTGCCGCCAGCGATCCAGCGCGACCGCCAGCACGATGATGCCGCCCGTGACGATCTGCTGCACCCAGTTCGGCAGCCCCTTCTGCGACGATCCGATCTGAATGACCGCCATGATCGTCGCGCCCAGCACCGATCCCAGCACGGTCCCCTTGCCGCCCAGCAAGCTGCCCCCGCCGATGATGACGGCGGCGATGACGTCGAGCTCGAGACCATCCGCAACGGTCGGGTCGCCCACAGACAGCTTGGAGAACTGGAGAACACCAGCCAGGCCGGCCAGCGCGGCTGCAATGGTGTAGACCGCCACTTTGCAGCGCTCGACCCGGACGCCGCACAGCCGGGCCGTCCGCTCGTTGG
Organism: Acidobacteriota bacterium; assembly: GCA_016178075.1. Classification (GTDB taxonomy): domain Bacteria; phylum Acidobacteriota; class Vicinamibacteria; order Vicinamibacterales; family JACQTH01; genus JACQTH01. The sequence goes on along the minus strand of JACOUA010000418.1, from coordinate 1,973 downwards.
ATCCAATTGCAAACAGGTGACGACCGAAGCGCGTGTAGCGCAGGACGCCGGCGATCAGCAACGCGAGCGCGACCAGCAGCCAGAGGCCCCACGGCAGAACGAGCCCGTGCCCGCTCTCGACCGTCCGCAGGAGATCGTTCAGCCACGAGATCGGCGCTTCGATCCGACGCTCGTCCGCCAGTCCCTTCGCCGCCCCGCGCACCAGCAGCATCGTCCCCAGGGTGACGATGAAGGGGACGACACGGAGGCGCGTGACCAGCAGACCATTGAGGCTCCCGCAAAGGGCGGCGGCGGCCACGCCGCCGAGCGCTGCGAGGGCCGGGGGCATACCCGATCGCAACAGCAGCGCGATCACGACCGTGCTCAACGCGACGATCGAGCCCACCGACAGATCGATCCCCGCTGAGACAATCACCATGGTCATGCCGAGGGCGGCCATGCAGACGATCGCGGCCTGACGGGCGATGAGCTCGAGGTTGCCGGCGCGCAGGAATTGCGGGCCGACCAGAAGCGCGAAGACCACACACACGAGCACGAGGCCGAGAACGGGGCCGCCCTTCTCGATCAGGGTGCGGGCTTTCATGCGGGAGACATGTTACGAATCACGGCGACGCGACACTCGAGCCCGTTGCCTCCAACATGAGTTGGTGCTCGTCGAATTCGCCGGCCGGCCTTGCCGGGCCGAGCGTCCCGCGATGCATCACGGCAAGGCGATCGCAGAGACCGAGCAGCTCCGGCAGATAGCTGCTCACCATCAGGACGGCTTTCGGGCGACCTTCCGAGGGTGCCGGCGACACGAGCGAGTCGAGCAGCGCGTACATCTGCGCCTTGCTCGCGACGTCGATGCCGCGTGTCGGCTCGTCCAGCACCAGCACGTCGACGTCATGGTGCAGCAGCCGCGCGAACGCGACCTTCTGCTGATTGCCGCCCGACAGTTCGCCGACCGTCTGTCCTTCGTCCGCGCACCGGATGCCGAGGCGATCGACCCAGCGGCGCGTCGCGGCCCTCTGCCTGGAAGGAAAAACGGTTCGTCCGGGACCGAGGCCATCGAGGCGTGAGAGTGTGAGGTTGTCGGACACGGCGAGTCCGAGCGCGAGCCCCTCGCCTTTCCGGTCCTCGCTCAGCATGCCCATCCCCTGTTGCCACCGCCGATCCGGCGTGGAAAAACCGGAGTAGACGCCCAGGCGGACGCGGGCGGTCCGAACCGGCTCGAGGCCGAAGAGCGCGCGCAGAAGGCGCGTCCGGCCTGCGCCCATCAGACCAGCGATCCCGAGGATTTCGCCACGATGCAGCGTGAAGCTGGCCGACCCCGGGCCGAACCGCTCCACTTCGAGCAGCGGCTCACCTCGCCGGCGCACCGATCGCCGATAAAGATCGCCGACGCGGCGTCCGACCATCATGCTGACGATCTCGTCGGCGGTCGCCCCCGCGGTTGGTCCCTCGCCAATCTTGCGGCCGTCGCGCAGCACGACGAACCGATCGGCGACGTCCCTGACCTCCTCGATGAAGTGGGAAATATAGACGATGGCGTGACCCTGATGCCTCAGGTCGCGGATGAGCCCGAACAGACGGCGCGCGTCCTCGCGGGCGAGGCTGCTCGTCGGCTCGTCCAGCACGAGCACGCGACAGCCGACCGCCAGGGCGCGGGCAATCTCGACAAGTTGCTGCTCCGCGACGGAGAGCGAGGCCACGGGCGCCTCGGGTGGAATCTCCGGATGATTGAGCTCGGTTAGGGCTCGTGTCGCGGTCCGTCGGACCTCGTTCCACCGCACGACGCCGCTTCGCGTCGGCTCCATGCCGAGCACGATGTTCTCCATGACCGACAGGTGCGGCGCCAGCGAGAGCTCCTGGTAGATCATCGCGACGCCGGCGCGCCGGGCGTCCAGCGGCGTCGCCGGCCGATACGGCGCGCCGTCCAGCGTCATCTCGCCCGCGTTCGCCTGGATGGCGCCCGACAGGATTTCCATCAGCGT
>JACOUA010000417.1 GCA_016178075.1 Acidobacteriota bacterium | reverse complement strand
GGCGATCCGCAAGGACGGATGCACGGGTTCCAGCTCTGGGCCAACCTGCCCGCATCCCTGAAGATGACGAAGCCTCGCTATCAGGATGTCGCGGCGCGCGACATCCCCGAAGTCATCGATGACGATGGCACGCGTGTACGGGTCATCTGCGGAGACTTCTGGGGCAAGAAAGGCCCCGTCGAGGGCGTGGCGGCCGATCCACGCTATGTCGACGTATGGGTCCCCCCGGGTCAGCGCAAACGACTGGCTGTCGAACGCACACGACACGCGTTCGCGTACATCTTCGCGGGTTCGGGGACGTTCCGCGACGCATCCGAACCGCGGGCGGTCAGGAACGAGCTCGCCGACGCGCGAAGCGGGGCGGCCGGCGACATGACGGGAAACCGCTCGCTGATACTCTTCGACAGCGGCGACGAAATCACGGTCCAAGCCGGCGAGGAAGGCATCCGGTTTCTGCTCGTGTCGGGACGGCCGATCGAGGAGCCGGTCGCCTGGTACGGACCGATCGTGATGAACACCGACGAGCAACTGCGGCAGGCGTACGCGGAGCTGCGCAACGGCACGTTCATCAGAGAGCGCTGACTTTCTCGAAGGCTACGCCGGTCCGATCCGAAGACGGGAGTGGGTCAGGTTGGTGCTCGCCCCGTTCGGCCGCGCGGAAAAACGCGCCTTCGGCATCGCGTTCAGCGACCCGCGCAGGTCAAGTTCTGACCTGCGCGACAGTCTGGCCTACGGCGCGTTTTTTCTAAAACTGTGCTCGCGCGGCCTCAACGGGGCTTCACACCAACCTGACCCACTCCCGATAAGACGCACATACCCGGCCACGGCGTGCTAGTGTCCCGACTCAGTCATTCGTGGCATAACTCCCGGGCGGGGCATCCCGCCTGGCTGCGTTGCTCCTCCCTCACATATCCCCGATATGCTCAGTCGTCGCGCCTTGCCAGTCGGGCGCCGCGCTCCGGGACTTATGCCACGAATGACTGAGTCGGGACACTAGAGGTATCATCGCGCACGCATGACGCGACATTTCCCGTCCAACGCGATCCTTATGGTTGGCGTGGTTGGCCTGACGCCGGTGGGGTCGTGGGCCCAGCCGGATCCAGCGGCCCTCTACAAGAAGTCCTGCGCGCAATGCCACGAGGATCCGCAAGCCCGCGCCCCCGATTGGGCAGCAATGAAGCAGATGACGGTCCAGGCGATCCTCGACTCGCTGGTCAGCGGGAAAATGGCTGAAAACGCCCAGCCGCTGTCGGCCGAGGAGAAGCGGGCCATCGCGCAGTTTCTCGGTGCGGCGGACACGCCGGGCGCGACGCGCGCAACCACGAACGCGTGCCCGTCGGCGCCCCTCGCCGATCCGACGAGGGGACCGCGATGGAGCGGATGGGGCCTCGACCCGGAGAACTCGCGGTTCCAGAAAGACGCGGGCCTCACGGCCACCGACGTGCCGAAGCTGAAACTGAAATGGGCGTTCGGCTTTCCCGACTCGACGTCCGCCTATTCGCAGCCCGCCGTGGCTGCCGGGCGCGTGTTCGTCGGAAGCGACAAGGGCGTCGTGTATGCGCTCGACGCAAAGACCGGCTGCACGTACTGGTCCTTCAAGGCGCCGGCCGGCGTCCGGACCGCGATCAGCGTCGGACCGGCGGGTGACGGCAAACAGGCCGTCTACTTCGGCGACCTCGCCGCCAACGTTCACGCGATCGACGCGGACACGGGGAAGCCGATCTGGATCAGACGACTCGACACGCATCAGGCGGCGCGAATCACCGGCGCGCCGGTGCTGCAGGGCGGACGCATCTACGCGACGGTCTCGTCGTGGGAGGAAGGCTCGGGCGGACGGGCAGGATATGAGTGCTGTACGTTCCGTGGCAGCATCGCAGCGCTCGATGCCGCGACCGGAGTCATCGTGTGGCAGACCTACACGATCGAGGGCAAACCCCGGCCGCAGCGCAAGACGCCGAGCGGCACCCAGCTCTGGGGACCGGCGGGCGCGGCGGTCTGGATGGCCCCGACGATCGACCAGAAACGGGGCGTGTTGTATGTCGGCACCGGCAACGCGTACTCGGCCCCCGAGGCGGGGACGAGCGACGCAATCCTCGCGGTGGATCTGAAGACCGGCGCCATCCGATGGTCGCGTCAGTTGACGCCCAATGACATCTTCGTCATCGGGTGCCGCGATAAGAACCCGAACTGCCCCGACGAAGTGGGGCCGGATTTCGACTTCGGCAGCTCACCGATTCTCCGAACGATCCCCGGCGGCAAAAGCGTGCTCGTCGTCGGACAGAAATCCGGCGTGGCGTACGGGCTGGACCCTGACCGCAGTGGCGCGATCCTCTGGCAGTTCCGCGCCGGCCAGGGCGGCGCGCTCGGCGGCATCGAGTGGGGCATGGCCGCGGACGAAGAGAACGTATACATTCCGGTGTCCGATCTGCTTCAGCCACAGGACGCCCCGCGCGGGTTGTTCGCGCTGCGGCTCGCGACCGGCGAGAAGGTGTGGCACGCGCCGCACCCGGCGCTGAGCTGCAAGGGCGGCCGCGGCTGCATCGGCGCGCAGTCGGCCGCCATCACCGTGATCCCGGGCGCGGTCTTCGCGGGTTCGATCGACGGCCATCTGCGTGCCTACTCGACGCGCGACGGCCAGGTCGTCTGGCAGTTCGATACGGCGCGCGAGTTCGACACGGTGAACGGGGTGAAGGCAACCGGTGGATCGATCGACGCGGCGGGACCCGTGGTCGCCGCCGGACTCGTGCTCACGAATTCCGGGTACGGCCAGTGGCGAGGGAAGCCCGGCAACGTGCTGCTCGCCTTCGAGGTGGCGAAATGACCACACGACGCTTCATCCTGATCGTCCTGCTCTGCCTGCTCATGCCGGCGGTGGCGCTCGCGCAGGCGCTGCCGAATCTCGCGACGACCCGCGTGCGGTACAACACGCTCAAAGCCACGACCAACCCGCAGGGCGAGCTCAAGGCGCAGATCGACGCGATCGATCGCGAGCTCGTCGAGGCGACACGGCTGGGCCGCACGGGTGAGGTGCGGCGGCTGTTCGCGAATGGGACCGCGTTGCTCAACGGCCGCCAGTGGACGGAGCTCGACGACTTCGACCAGTCGCTGGTCGTCCGGACGGACCGCGTATTTGCCGATTCGACGGTGCCGTATCAGGTGCGGCTCGAGCAGATCTACGCGCCGGCCATCTCGTTGACCAGCTCCTTGACCGCGCGCGCGACGCTCAGGCCGCTGCTCTCACAACCCGCCGGCGCGGCGGATGTGCGCGAGCTCGGGCGCTTCGACGGCGTCAGCCGCGACTTGCGCGAGTCGCCGTTCGGGATCGAGCTGAACCTGTCAGGCGTTGCGGACGCTCCGTACATGCTGGATATCGAGATCCTGGACGACGCGCGATCGCTGGGCACGGCGAGCCTGCGCGTCGCCGTGCAGCAAGGACTGGAGGCGCGGCTGCGTGCGCTCGACACCGCCGCGGCGAAGGGGCCTGCGTCGGTCGGCGCCGATCTGCGCTATCCGATGGACTTCATGAGGAAAGTCAATCGCGGGCTGGTGGAACCCGGCAGCTTCGACCTCGCGAAGGAGCTGGCCGCGGCGGAAGCGGTGGCGGCCGCCGCGAGGGGCGGCGCCGACCCGTTCCCGAAGCGGACCGGCGACTTCGAACGCCACTACGTCCTCGAAGAGGCCCGCGAGATCATGCCTTACCGCGTGCACGTGCCGAAGGCGTACAACGGATCGAAGCCTTTTCCTTTGATCGTAGCGCTCCACGGCCTCGGCGCGAATGAGGACTCGTTCCTCGACGGCTACTCGAAGCGCCTGCCGGAACTGGCCGAACAGCACGGCTATCTCGTCGCGGCGCCGCTCGGCTACAGAGTGGACGGTTTTTACGGCTCCGGTGTCGCGGGCAGCAACGACCCGGTGACCCGACGCACGCGGGAGCTGAGCGAACAAGATGTCATGCAGGTGCTCGCGCGGATGCGGCGCGACTACAAGATCGACGAGCAGCGCATCTACCTGATGGGCCACTCGATGGGCGCGATTGGCACGTGGTATCTCACGGCGAAGTATCCCGATGTCTGGGCGGCCGTGGCCCCGTTCTCGGGCCTGGGCACGCCCGCCAGCGTGGCGCGGATGAAGCACATCCCGCAGTTCGTCGTGCACGGCGACGCGGACCCGACGGTGAACGTCTCCGGGTCGCGCACCATGGTGGCCGAGATGAAGAAGCTGGGCGTCGACGTCACCTACATCGAAGTGGCGGGCGGCAACCACATTAACGTCGTCGTGCCGAACCTGGCGGCGATGATGGACTTCTTCGACGCGAAGCGGAAGGCCGTCCCGACGACGCAGCAGCGGTAATCTCGCGGCCCGCCGGATGTCGCCGACGGTCGTCGCTCAGGGAAGCTTCGTCGTCGCAGCGACGATGGTCAGGCCCGGTGCCCAGGT
>JACOUA010000393.1 GCA_016178075.1 Acidobacteriota bacterium | reverse complement strand
GATCGCGATCATCGACCGCAAGGTGATGATGCCGATGCGGGACGGCAAACGTATGGCGACCGACATCTACCGCCCGAAGAACGCCACCGGCAAGGTCCCGACGATCTTCGTGCGAACCCCGTACAACTTCAACTTCTGGGACCTGCCGAACGGCGTGCCGGCGGACATGACGACCGTCGTCACAGTCATCAAGCGCGGCTACGCCTACGTCGTGCAGAACGAGCGCGGCCACTTCTTCTCGGAGGGCAACTACGACATCCTCGGCACGCGGCCTGACGGGTACGACGCGCTGCAATGGATCGCGTCGCAGCCGTGGTCGAACGGAAAGGTCGGGACGACGGGGTGTTCATCGACGGCGGAGTACCAGATGGGCGTCGCGGCGACGGGCCATCCCGCCTACGCGGCGATGAACGTGCAGGGCTTCGGGGCGGGGGTCGGCCGCGTCGGTCCCTACTACGAGCAGGGCAACTGGTATCGCGGCGGCGCGATTCAGATGCTGTTCATCGCCTGGCTCTACGGCGAGCAGAACCAGGTGCGGCCGATGTTTCCGCCGAACACGTCCCAGGAGGACTTGATCCGCGCGTCGAAGTCGTTCGACCTCGGCCAGCAGCTTCCACCGGTGGACTGGTCGAAGGCGCTGCAGCACCTTCCGGTGCAGGACATCATGAAGACCGTGGACGGGCCGCGCGGGATCTTCGCCGATCCCATGCCGGTGGAAACCGGCGGGCGCATGATCCAGCGGACGCCCAACGATCCCGCCTGGTACAAGGGCGGGCTCTATCACGACAATATGCCGCTCAACGTCCCCGGCCTCTGGTTCATGTCCTGGTATGACGTGTCCATCGGGCCCAACCTCGCGCTCTACAACCACGTGCGCAAGAACGCGACAAGTGGGATCGGGGACCAGCAATGGGCGGTCATCGCGCCCGTGGCGCACTGTGCCTACACCCGCGCCACCGCCGACACGATCGTTGGCGAGCGGAGCATGGGCGATGCGCGGCTCGACTATCAGGAGATCGTTTACAGCTTCTTCGACCGCTTCCTGAAAGGCGAAAAGAGCGCGCGGCTGGAGGCGCTGCCGAAGGTCACCTACTACACCATGGGTCTGAACAAGTGGCAGACGTCGAACGTCTGGCCGCCCGAGGGTGCGCGGCCGACGACATTCTTCCTGTCGAGCGGCGGCAAGGCCAACACGATGAGCGGCGACGGCGTCCTGACGACGGCGTCTCCGGACGCGGACCGCCCAGATGGGTTTACCTACGACCCGATGAAGCCGGCGACGTCGTACGGCGGCAACGTCTGCTGCACCGGCAATGCCGTCCAGGCCGGCTCGTTCGACCAGCGGAAGATGGAGAGCCGCGAGGACATCCTTGTGTACACGTCGGCGCCGTTCAAGGACGGCACCGAAGTAAGCGGTCCGATCACGCCGACCTTGTATGTGTCGTCAGACGCGAAGGACACGGACTTCACCGTCAAGGTGATCGATGTCTATCCGGACGGGCGCGCGTTCAACCTCGACGAGTCGATCCAGCGGATGCGCTATCGCGAGGGGTACGACAGGCCGCTGGTGTGGATGGAGAAGGACAAGGTGTACAAGGTCACGCTGCAGCCGCTCAACACGAGCAACTACTTCGCGTCAGGCCATCGTCTGCGCATCGAAGTGTCGAGCAGCAACTTCCCGCGTTTCGATCGCAACCTGAACACGGGCGGGAACAACTACGACGAGAGCACAGGCGTGGTGGCGCACAACGCCGTGCATCATTCGAAGCAGTATCCGTCGCAGGTGACGATCACCGTCGTGCCGCGGACGACATCGACGCAGCAATGAGCGGGAGCCGCTTTCGGCAAATCACCTCGGACTGCTACGGCACTCTCATGTAGCGCGCGGTGCCGAGTCGCCGATACGGCCCAGCATCCACGGAGAACTCTTCGGTGATATCGAAGGCCGTCTCGGAGAGAACCGAGAGCAACCGCCGCAGCTGATAGACACGCCCGTTGGTTTGAAAAGGGGAGGTCTGAAACCTGATGGCCAGCGGGCTCTGCCAGTTGGCGAGGCTGACGAGCTCGACGCCGTCGGCATGTCGCTCCAGGAAGACGAGCATGTGGGTCTCGGGATCAAAGCCGATCGACAGGCTCTCGCGATACGGTTTGCCCAGCACGTCGCCGTCGACCTGACCGGCGAGAAAGTTCGAGGAGCCCACCCGCGAGACCACGACCGAGCCGGTTCGATTCCCCGGGCTGAGGGGTGGGAACTCGCCGCCCACGTACTCGAACGTCCAGCGTCCGAGGAAATAGTCCGCGCGCTGCTCGACACGGGGTTGGACCACGTCCTGGCGCGCCCGTCGGCGCAGCTCGAGCGCCACGTCGAAGCGCAGCGGGCCGAGCGAAACCGTGCCGGGACCCTTGAGCGCGTTCCCATCCACGACGAGGTCGCCGGCAAGCACCACGTGCCCCAACCTCGAGTCGTCGGCGCTTTCGAACGAGACGCGACCGCCGCTCACGGTGACACGCTTCAACGGGATTTCGCTCGCGCTTCCCAGCCCGCTCGCGGTCCCGACGTACCCCTCACCTTTCCTGACAATCGTGATGATGATCGGGCTCTCCACCCCCTGGCTCGTCCTCACGGTGCCGCGCCAGTTGCCCAGGACCGGGTCGTCCTGCGCCAGGACGGCGCCAGCCACGACGCTCACCACCATCGCGAGGCTCAATCCGCTGGTCCGCCGCATGGTCCTTATGGCCGTTGTCCCGTCGGGCGGGGCTTGGCGGGCGCATCGATCGTTCCGTAGTACCCGATCAGCATCTCTTCCCAGGTCTGATCCCCCCACCTCACTTCGGCGGTTGGATCCGGGTTGAACCGGTTGCCTGTCGAATTGTCGTAGTGCGCGACAATCTTCAGCGTCGCACCCTTGGGGACGAACTTCGGTTCCGCCAGCACGTACCGATTCTGCCAACTGAAGTCGTACTTCGGCACGCGAAGCACGATTTCCTCGCGGCCGTCGGGATAGACGATGGTGTAGGTGACGTCCTTTCCGCGCATGTGCATGTGCGGATACAGGCTGTTCAGATAGGTGTCGCGGTCGAAGGTCTTCTGGGCGGACACCTCGTGATTCGGCGCGCCGGGCGGGATCACGAAGGTGAGGTTGGGCATCTGACCGCCGCCCTGCTCTCGCAGCTGCGACGGAGGCCCCTTCGCGAGCACAACCCCGACCTCCGTCTGGTCGGTGACCGGCACGCCGATCGTCGTATAGTGCATCTGCAGCAAGATGTCGGCGCCCGCCGGGATCTTTCTCGCCACACCCTCGTCGAACAACCCATAGAGGCGTCCCGGCACGAACCCCGCGCCCAAGCCGCCGGCGATCTCCTTCCGGCCGGGGTCTCTCGTGAGCTTCGGCGACGCGTCTGGCCGCGCCCCTGTCCCCTCGACCAGTTCGCTGATGATGTGGTGCACGACGCGCCGGTCGGTCGGCTTGAGCTCGACGCCCCGGATCCAGATGTCCTCGTTCAGGTTGGTCGGAATCGTCACGTAAAAGTACGGCAGCGTGCCATCGGCCGGTACCTTGAACGGCGCGAGCATCCTGAACACGTAATCCGGTTTGCCGATCGACCACCCTTCGGTGAAGGTCGGAGCCGGGGGCAGATCGGCCTTGTTGCCTTCCGGCGCGCCGCCGTCCACCCAGGCGGCAATCGTGTCGATTTGAGCCGGGGTCAAGCTGGGATCGTTGGCGAATCTCCCGTAGGCCTGATCGGCGCCCCACGGCGGCATCTCGCGCTTCGAGACGCGAAGCTTGATCGCGCGCGCCCACGGGCGGGCGTCCTCGTAGGTCATCAGCGACATCGGCGCCATCGCGCTCGGCCGATGGCATTCGACGCAGCTCTTGAAGAGGATCGGCGCCACATCCCTGGCGAAGGTCGGCGTAGGGCCCGCCGACGCCGATGAAGGGGCCGCGATGAGGCTTCCCACCACGAGCACCGCGGCGCCCCAGGATCGACGTGTTCCGGGTTGAAGGTGACGGGTTGCGGGACACGCAACACGACACACGCAACTCGCACCTGATCTCCCCCAACAGCTCGCGCCTGGCATAGCTGGTCCTTTCCTAGAAGTCGACCCGCCCACCGAGCTGGAATCGTCTTCCGCCCATGATACTCCCCGGCTGAAAGTAATTCGGGCCGATGTTCTCGTTGACGGTCAGAATGGTCGACAGGTTCATCACGTTGAAGATTTCGACGAATGGTTGTACGCGAATTCGCCCAAAGCGGAAGGTCCGAGCGATTTGCATGTCGTTGGTCACCACATAGTCGTAATACCTCGTCGTCGGATCCACGACCGTCACCGTGACGTCGCCGCCGCCCGTGATCGGAATCCCGGCAATCGCGCTGTTGAACGTGTAGAACGATCCCAAGCTGATGCCGGGCCTGGCCTGCAACGTGAGGCTCGCGTTCACCTCGTACGGCAGCATGTACGCGCCGGCCGCCTTGTAGAGCGCCCGGAATGGCGGCACCTGCTTGCAGAAGCGCCGGTTGTTCGGGTTCGAGTTCGACAAATCGGCGCAATCGTCGGTGACTGTCCGCTCCGCGGTGATCCCGCCGAAGATGAAGCCGCCACGTGGCAGGCGCGCGTTGACGCTCACTTCGAAGCCGTTGTACACGCGCGAGTTTCTGTCGGACCAGGTGCGTACGCTGTTCACCTGGGCCAGCTTGGTCGGATTCAGGTTGTACATCGTGATCAGCTGGCCGCCGCCATCCGGGAGATGGGGGTTTTTCGGCACGGTGACGCTGTACGGCGTGTAGTCACGGTCCGGGTCCACGAGCGTGTTGGTCGTGTAATACAGGTGCTGGAAGCGCCGGTGATAGTACCCCGCCGTCAGTGACACATTCGCAGTCAGCTCGTGCTGGATCGAAACGGTCTCTTCCCAGTTGGTACTCCGCGGGATGTCCGGGTTGATCCGCGTTCCCCCGGAAGGCAGACCGAACCGGCTGTTGCGTGAGGCCCCGAGCTCGTTGAACTGCACGTTGCCGGTGGCGTCGAAGATCGTGCCGTTGCCGTCCACGTCCTGCCACGCCCGGCTGTCGGACTGAGCGCTCAGGGGATTGACGGATGCCGCGAACCCCAGCGCCTCCTGCGCGATGAACTTGCCGACCGAGGTTTTGAGGGCGGTCTTGCCGTTGCCGAACAGGTCGAACGACGCACCGAACCGGACGGTCCAGTCGTTCCAGCAGGGCGTGCAGGAGACCGGGCCGATCTGGGCGCGCGCGGTCTGGGCCTGCGCCGACATGAAACGCCCGCCCGAGGCCGATTGAGCGGGCGCCGACGCGTTGAAGTGGTCCCACCGGCCGCCATACGTCAGGGTCAGTCGTGGGAACGTCCACTTGTCCTGCGCGAAGAGGCCCAGCACGGCGTTCAGGTTGTTTCGGCGGTCGTACGGTGAATTGGTGACCGTCGCCGTGCTCGGCGTCGGCACGCCGTTGACGTTCACGTAGGTCAGCACCGTCATATCACCGTTGCGCTCCACCTTCGTATGGTCCTTCCCCCACTGCTGGTTCACGCCCACTTTGAGATTGTGCGACCCGGTGACATAGGCCAGGTTTGCGACCGTGTTCCACACCTGGCTGAAGTAGTCGTTCGGCGCGGTGCTCGAGGCGACCGTGCGGACGCTGGTCGATCGATTGAAGTGCTGGATATCCAGCGGGCCGACCTCGGGCTGGTACTTGAACTTATATGTGGCCACCGCGAACGACTGCCCGACCTCGACGAGCAGCCGGCTGCCCACGGGTGCCGACCACTTCGCCTGGGCCGCGTACTGCAGCGGCGTCGGGAGCCAGTACGAGGCTTCCGGCGAGATGCACGAGACGCTGTTGAAGCTGGTGGCCGTACAGCCGACGTCGTACCGCCGGGTGCCACCTTCCGATTTGTAGAAGGCCAGTACGACCTTGTCGCGCGGCGACACCTGCGCGGTCAACCGCACGGTTGTGTGCGGCGCCACTTGCCCGCCGGATTCGACGTCCCCGCCGTTCGGGTAGCGGGGGAACAGTCCGGCAGGAAGCGGGATCAGGTTGTTGCTTCGGAACACTCGCTGGGCCAGCAGGAACCACAGCCGGTCTTTTCGGATCGGCCCCCCGACGACCGCGTTGACATCGTAGCTGTAATCGAGCCGGTTCCCTTTCTCGATGAACGGTTTCACCTCCGGCGTCACGTTGTCGTTCTGGAGCGCTCCGGTCGCACCGAGGACGCGGACGACGCCGGACAAGCGGTTCCCGCCCTCCTTCGGGATGGCGTCCATCCGCACGCCGCCGAGCGCGTATTCGGCCGACTGTGAGCCGGCGTCGTACACCAGTTCTTCCTGTGCCAGCTCGTTGACGGTCACGCCGTTCTGCTGCTGGCCTTGCTGCGTCAGGTTCTGCCCGATGTTCATCCCGTCGAAATAGATATGCTGGTCCTGGCGCACCGAGCCGCGGTAGCTCATGTTGCTCGTGAATCCCTGGCTGTAGAAGCTCACGCCGGGCACGAGACTCGCTCCCCCTTGCATCGTGCGTGCGGCGGGCAACACGTCCAGGACTTCTCGCTTGAGCACCGCCTGACTCTGCGTGCTTTGCAGGTCGACGACCGGCGAGGCCGCGCTGACCGTCACGGTTTCCTCGAGGTTGCCAATCTGCAGCACCGCATTGACCGTGGCGGCGAACGCGCCGGCCAGCTCGATGCCCTCGCGCCTGAAGCTCCGGAAGCCGGGGAGGACGAACGTGACGACATACGTGCCCGGGCGCAGATCGACGATCGCATACCGCCCCGCGCCATCGGTGATCGTGCCCCGCACCCGCTCAATCAGGGAAGGGCTCGACGCCTCCACCGTGACGCCGGGCAGGACGGCGCCCGCTGCGTCCTGTACGGATCCAACGATGCTCGCCCGTTCTTGCGCGGCGGCCGCCACGGGCACGAAGACGGCTGGCAGCCAGACGAACACCACCGTGAGGCACCGGACGATTCGACGCATGACGTCCTCCTTGCGTGGAATCCTGGCCGCAGACAGTCGAGATCGCGCCAATCCTTGGCCGTCAGTCCTTCGATGTCAACAGGTCTTTTTCTCCGGATAACTTGACATCCACGAACGAACTGACAGGATTCGAATATGCCGAGCATGCTCGAGTTCGCCGAACGTCAGATCCGGGGCGAGGTCCCGCCACCGCCCATCGCCCAGACCACCGGTCTCAGGATGATCTCGATCGGTCCGGGGCGGGCGGTGTTCGAGCTGGATGTCGATCGCCGGTTTCACAATCCCATGGGCACGATGCACGGCGGCGTCCTCACCTTGATCGCCGACTCGGCGATGGGCATGGCGTTCGCCTCGACGCTCGAAGAGGGCCAGACCTTCACGACCATCGAGCTGAAGGCCAACTTCCTGATGCCGGTACGGAGCGGCACGCTCGTGGCCACCGGACGTCTCGTGCAGCGCGGGCGGACCGTCGGGCTGACCGAGTGCGACGTCACGCTCGACGGCCAGCTGGTCGCTCGGGCGATGAGCACGTGCATCGCGCGGACCATCAGCGCTGACACACGAAGCGAGTGACGTATGAAGGACGCGACTCGTCTCATTCGGGCGGTGTTCCCTGACGTGGCGCAGAGCAAGCCCTTTCTTCCGGGGCCGACGTTTGCCGCGACGTACCACCTGACGGGGGACCCCGGCAGCGCGCCATACACGTACGGTCGGTTTCACAATCCCACGTGGACAGCCTACGAGAACGCGATCAGCGACCTCGAGCGAGCCTCGTCCACGATTGTGTTTGCCTCGGGCATGGCGGCCGTCGCGGCGCTCCTGGGCGTCACGCTCAAATCGGGTGACGTGCTCGTGATGCCGTCCGAGGGGTACTACTCTGCCCGCACGCTCGCGGGCGGATTCTTCGCGAATCTCGGCGTGAAGGTCCGGACCGCGCCGACCGCCGGCAACGCGCAGCGGGCCCACCTGCACGGCGCCAGGCTGTTGTGGCTGGAAACGCCAACGAACCCGGGCCTCGACGTCTGTGACATCGCGCTCCTGGCCGAGGCGGCGCATGCGGAGGGCGCCCTGGTCGTCGTCGACAACACGACGCCGTCGTGTCTCGGCCAGCAGCCGCTCTCGCTGGGCGCCGATTTCTCGCTCTCCTCCGACACCAAGATCACCACGGGTCACAGCGACATCACGCTCGGACACGTGTCGGTCCGCGACACGTCCTGGGGAGATCAGCTCCGCACGTGGCGCACGCAGATGGGATCGACGCCCGGCCCGATGGAAGTGTGGCTCGCGCACCGCTCGCTGGCGACGCTCGAGGTTCGTCTGGAGCGTCAGTCGCGAAACGCGGGAGTGATTGCCGAGTTCCTGGCCGCGCGACCTGAGGTGCGCGACGTGCGGTATCCGGGTCTGTCAAGCCATCCCGGGCATGCGATTGCCTCTCGTCAGATGAAGTTTTACGGGCCGGTCGTCAGCTTCGAGCTGGCGGGCCGAGACGAGGCCCAACAATTCTTGAGCAGGGGCGAGCTGGTCTTCGAGGCCACGAGCTTCGGTGGCGTCCACACGACCGCCGAACGTCGAGCGCGGTGGGGAGGCGACGCCGTGCCGGAGGGATTCATCAGGATGAGCGTCGGCTGCGAGGATGCAGACGATCTCGTCGCAGATTTGCGGCAGTCCCTCGACAAGCTGCCCCCGCACTTAGGGCCCGGAAAGGAATAAAGGTGCCATCTTGGACGCCGATGCATCCCGCCGGGCTGCGTTGCTCGTCGCTGACATACACCCGGTATGCG
>JACOUA010000392.1 GCA_016178075.1 Acidobacteriota bacterium | reverse complement strand
GTGGCCCGTCTCATAAATACGGCGGCATTCGGCCGCCGATGCATCCCGCCCCGCGGCGTTGCTCGTCGGTCGAATACGCCCGGTATTGTCCCTCCTCGCGCCTTGCGGGGCGGGCGCCTCGGCGCCCTCGGTGCGTCGCCGTATTTATGAGACGGACCACTAAGTGCCCCACTAAGCTATCAGCTCTCAGCTGTCAGCTCTCAGCGGCTTTCGTGGGTCCCGGGGTGCCGGCCGCGCCGCCGGGCAGCCTTCTCTCGAGCTGATAGCTGACAGCTGAACGCTGAGAGCTTCTATGAAGAACCCGCGCGAGGCGCGCGCGATCCTGCGCAGGCTCGAGACGCAGCACCCGAACGCCGATACGGAGCTCGCCTACCGGAACCCGTTCGAACTCCTTGTGGCTACGATTCTCTCTGCCCAGACAACCGACCAGCGGGTCAACCTCGTGACGCCCGCGCTCTTCGCCGGTTTTCCAGATGCGCCCGCGATGGCGAAGGCAATGCCCAGCGAGCTGGAGACCCTCGTCAAAGCCACCGGGTTTTTCCGCGCCAAGTCGCGCTCGCTTCTCGCCATGGCGCAGGCGCTCGTCGACCACCACGGCGGACACGTGCCATCCAGCATGGAGGCGCTCGTTGAGCTCCCGGGCGTCGGCCGAAAAACGGCGAACGTGGTGCTCGGCCACGCCTTCAAGGTGCCGGGGCTGCCCGTCGATCGCCACGTGCTCCGCGTGGCCAACCGCATCGGCCTCGCCAGGTCCGATTCGCCCGAGGTCGTCGAGCAACAGCTCGGCAAGCTCCTTCCACCAGAGCGATGGACGCTGACGTCCGACACGCTGATCCTCCACGGCCGCCGCGTCTGCAAACCACGGCCGCTCTGCGATCGCTGCGTCGTCCGGAAGGAGTGCGATTTCTTCCAGTCTGGGGGGCTCACGCGGCCCGCCCACAGACGCGGAACGAAACGGCCCATCGCGGCCAGACGTCGCAACCCGGCGCGGCGAGCGTAAACGACCCGCCTCCGCTCTTCGAGCTTCCGCCTTCGCTGAGGCTACGGCGGACCGCCGAAGCCTTGGGGAGGCTGGTCGGCGGGCAAGGCCGCTTGCCCACCGTAGCCTTGGCGAAGGCGGATGGCAAGCGCTGGGGTACAGGGGCCCCTGCGCAAGTCCAGAAAAAGATGACCCGCGCCCAATTCGAGCGGCTGCTTCGCGACGCGATCGATTCCATCCCCGCTCGTTTTCGAAAGCGCATGACGAACCTCGCCGTCGTGGTTGAAGACGAGCCCTCACCGGAGCTGCTGAGGGAGATGGAGATCGAACCACCCGATTCGCTCTTCGGGCTGTACCAGGGGACACCGGTCACCGCACGGCCCTGGGACTTCGGCAACGCGCTGCCGGATCGGATCACGATCTATCAGGGTCCGATCGAAGACGCCTGCCGGACCGACGACGAGATTGTCGCGACAATCGGGGAGACGCTCATTCACGAGGTCGGACACTATTTCGGCATGAGCGAGGAACAGATCGAGGAGATCGAGGAGCGATACTGGGCCAGGTTTTGGGAGGATCTCCCGGAGGACGCTCCCGACGATGACCCCGAACCGTAACCGCGTCGACCGCGCCACGCGCTTGCGGCCGCGCGCGCGCAAGCGTTTCGGCCAGCATTTCCTTGAACCCGCCTGGGTCGACAAGCTCCTCGGGGCCATCGCCCCGCAGCCCGCCGACCTCTTCGTCGAAATCGGGCCGGGCCGTGGCGCTTTGACGCGGCCCCTGGCCGCCCGGGTCCGTCAGCTCCTGGCCATCGAAATCGACCGCAACCTCGCGGAATCGCTTCGCGCACGCGCGCCCGCGAATCTGTCGGTCGTCACCGAGGACTATCTCGACGCCGATCTGGGCGCGCTCATCGCGAACCGGTTGCCGCCCTCCGATCGCCCCGTGCGGGTCGCGGGCAACCTCCCCTACAATGTCGGATCCCCGATCCTGGCCAAACTGCTCTCCGACGCCGGCGACGGCCGCGTCTTGTCGGACGCGACGCTGCTGCTTCAGAGCGAGGTGGCGGACCGACTGATCGCCTCTCCCGGCTCCCGTGAGTACGGCGTCCTCTCGGTCTTCACCCAGCTTCGAGCCGACGTTCGGGCAGTGCTGGCTCTTCCGGCTGGTGCGTTTCGTCCGGTCCCCAAGGTGAGATCCACCGCCGTTCGGCTGACCTTCCGTCCCCCCGCCGTCACGGTCGATGGCCGGGTCTTCCGACTGGTCGTCAAGACCATCTTCCAAAGGCGCCGAAAAACACTCCTGAACGCGACCAAGCCGCTGGCCGACCTGGCCGGCCTCGAGTCGGCCGACGCGCTGGCCCGGGCGGCGCTCGATCAGGTCCGGCGGCCCGAAACCCTGGCGATCGAGGAGCTGGCCCGCCTGGCAGAGGTTTTCGTTTCGGCGGGACTCTGTGCTATAGTTTCGCCCTAAGTAAGCGGGAATCAGTCGCTTACGCCTCCCACCCCGTCTCGGCAGGCTCCCCAGCAGCCTGACACGCACGGTACCCAGCCCGCGCCAGAGATTCCATCGATCCGTGGCAGTGATCTGTCCGTACGTCGGATGGCGCTGACCGCAGGGAGTGGTGTCGCTAACCCCATGCTGGAGGTGGTCGCGCTCGGGGGGCTCGACGAATTCGGGATGAACCTGCTGGTGCTCGCCATGGGGGAGACCGTCATCGTGGTCGATGCCGGCGTGATGTTTCCCGAGCCGGAGCTGCTGGGCGTCGACCTCATCATTCCCGACCTGACCTACCTCCGGCAGCGGGGCGGTGCGGGCGCGCTCATCCTGACGCATGGTCACGAGGACCACATTGGCGGCGTGGCGCATCTGCTGCCGCTCATCGACGGGCCGGTGTATGGCACGCCGTTCACGCTGGCGCTGGTCGAGCCGAAGCTGCGCGAGCACGGGATCGATCCGGGCGGGCGGCTGCGGACCGTCAGGCCGCGAGACATCGCCCGCGTCGGGCCATTTGAGATCGAGTTCCTGCGCGTCACGCACAGCATTCCGGACGCGGTGGCACTGGCGATCCGGACGCCGGTCGGCACGGTGGTTCACACGGGCGACTTCAAGATTGATCAGACGCCGCTCGACGGCGATCACTTCGACGTCCATCGTCTCGCGGAGCTCGGTTCGAGCGGCGTGCTGGCGCTCTTCTCGGACAGCACGAACATCGAGCGGACCGGCTTCACGGGGTCCGAGCTGGAGGTGGTCGACGCGTTCGAGGAGATCTTCACGAGCACGCGGGGCAAGCTGATCGTGACGGCCTTCGCCACGAGCATCTACCGGATGCAGATTCTCGTGAACCTGGCCGAACGGTTCGATCGTCGGGTGGCCTTCGTCGGACGCGGGATGGTCGAGAATTCACAGACGGCGCAGGACCTCGGGTACCTGCGCGTGCCGCCGGGCGTGCTGACGCGGGACAGCGATGTGAAGACCCTTGCGCCGGAGAAGGTCCTGTGCCTTGCGACCGGCAGTCAGGGCGAACCGCTGGCTGCGCTGTCGCGAATGGCGATTGACGATCACCGCCACGTCTCGCTCGCGCCACAGGACACGGTTGTTTTTTCCGCGCGGGCGATCCCGGGCAACGAGAAGGCGATCGACCGGGTGATCAACCACGTAGCGCGCCGCGGCGCGGACGTCGTTTACGAGGGCATCAAGCACGTGCACGTGTCGGGACATGGCAGTGAGGAGGAGCTCAAGTTGATGCTGTCGCTGGTGCGACCCCGGTGTTTCGTGCCGATACACGGCGAGTACCGGCAGCGGTCGCGCTACGCCCGCATTGCCGAGCGCATGAGCTCGGCCGGCGGATCCACGCGGACGCAGGTGCTCGTGCCGGACAACGGCGACCTTCTGCGCTTCGATGAACAAGGCGCGCGCGTCGCCGACAAGGTGCCGGCTGGGCGGGTCTTCATCGACGGCACCCGCGTGGGCGAGGTCGCCGACGAGGTACTGCGCGATCGTCGTCATCTCTCCGAGGACGGCCTGGTCGTCGCCGTGATGGCGATCAACAAGCAGACCGGCGCGCTCGAGGGGACGCCCGACATCGTGCCCAGGGGGCTCGCCGTCGACCCGAACACGGACGAGCTGCTGCGACAGGCACCGGGCATCGTGACCCAAGTCGTCGAGACGGCGAGCGTCGAGGAACGCACCGACTACGGGCTCATCAAGGAGAAAATCCGGGTCGAGCTGCGGCGGTATTTCCGGAAACGATCAGGCCGGCGGCCCCTGGTGCTGCCGGTCATCATGGAAATCTGAGTCGCGAACGTTATGGCGGGCTCTTCGACTTTGTCCCGGCGTGTGAGCGAGATCGTGGGCGTGGTGCTCTTCGGAGCGGCGCTTATCTGGCTGGTCGCCCTTGCCACCTACGATCCGTCCGACCAGGCGTGGTTCTTCAACACGTACGAGGCCGCATCCGAACGTGTGCCCGCGAACTTCATCGGTCGCGTGGGGGCGTTCCTCGCGGAGCTGTCATTCCAGCTCGTCGGGTACGCGTCGTACGTGATCCCCGCGGTCCTGGCCGTCGTCGGCTGGCAGTATTTCTGGTGCCGGGTGTTCGACGCCGTGTACACGAAGATGGTCGGCGTCGCGCTGCTCTTCAGCTGCCTCTCGTCGCTTCTGAGCCTCGCGTTCGGCGGCATCCAGGTCAACGGGAAGGAATTCCGATCGGGCGGCTACATCGGCGAGTGGCTCGCGGCGGAGTTCTCGAGTTACCTCAATCGCACCGGCTCGATCATCGTCATTCTCACGCTGCTGTTCCTTTCCGTGATCCTGGTGAGCCAATTCTCCTTCGGGCGGCTCTTCGCGTCTTGCATGGAGGCGACGACCGATCTCTTCTCCAGGGCCAGGGCCAGCTTCCGGACGTGGCGCGACGAGCGGCGCCGCGAGCGACAGCGGCGCGAGGTCATCGCCAAACACACGAAGCGGGCGGCCGATGGCACGATGAAGCCTGAAAAGGAGATGGCCGCCGTCGTGGCCTTGAAGGAGGCCGACGCCAGACAACCTCGCGCATCGGTCGTCTCGGGGACCGCGAAGCCCGCGCCTGCGTCAAAGGCCTCTGGTCCACCGGACCTCCCGTCGCCGGCGGAGCGTCCTTCGGCTTCCGCCAGGCGGGAGCGTGTCGCGGTGATGACCCCGCCGCTTCCGCTCGCAGGCCCCGACGCCGCCACCAAGACGCCGGCCGAACGGAAGAAGGACGGGTTCAACCTGCCGCCGCTCGCCCTCCTGGATTCGCCAAAGATCGAACGCAAAATCGACGAGCGGGAGCTGATGGACGCCGCGCGGCTGCTCGAAGAGAAGTGCCGCGAGTTCGCGGTCGAGGGCGCTGTCGTCCAGATTCACCCAGGACCGGTCGTGACGACGTTCGAGTTCAAGCCCGACGCCGGCATCAAGTACAGCAAGATCACCGGCCTCGCGGACGATCTGTCGCTGGCGATGCAGGCCGAGTCGGTGCTGATCGATCGCATCCCCGGAAAGTCGACGGTGGGGGTTCAGATTCCGAACCAGGTCCGCGAGCAGATCTCCCTCAGGGAGCTGCTCGAATCGGAAGCCTATCGCCGCTCGACGTCGAAGCTCACGATGGCGCTGGGGAAAACGATTCACGGCGAGCCGTTCATGAGCGATCTGGCGGCCATGCCGCACTTGCTCATCGCGGGCTCCACGGGCGCGGGCAAATCCGTCGCCATCAACAGCATGCTGACGAGCATGCTCTATCGGGCGACGCCGGACGAGGTGCGGCTGATTCTGATCGATCCGAAGCGCCTGGAGCTCGGGATGTACGAGGATCTGCCCCACCTCCTGACGCCGGTCGTCGTCGACCCCAAGCAGGCCGCCAACGCGCTGCGCTGGGCCGTGGGGGAAATGGAGGAGCGCTACAAGACGCTCGCCGCCGAAGGTGTGCGGAACATCGAGCAGTACAACCGGAACATCCAATACCTGCTCGAAGAGAAAGCCAAGAAGGACGGTGAGACGCCGAAGCCGCTCCCGTACGTGGTGGTCGTGATCGACGAGCTCGCGGATCTGATGATGGTGGCCAGCAACGAAGTCGAGGAATCGATCGCACGCCTGGCGCAAATGGCGCGGGCGGTCGGGATCCACCTGATCCTCGCGACCCAGCGGCCGTCGGTCGACGTCATCACGGGGCTCATCAAGGCGAACCTGCCGGCGCGGATCTCGTTCCGGGTCTCGTCGCGCGTCGACTCGCGAACGATCCTCGACACGAGCGGCGCCGAACAGCTGCTCGGCAGCGGCGACATGCTGTACCTGCCGCCGGCGTCCTCCCGCCTGATCAGGCTGCATGGTCCGTACATCTCCGAGCAAGAGAGCGCCCGGCTGGCGAGCTTCCTCCGCAAACAAGCGAAGCCGAGCTACGACGAGACCATCACGGCGGACGACAAAGCCGAGGAAACGCTGCAATTCGAGAAAGACGACCTGTACGACGAGGCCGCCCGCATCGTCGTGTCGAGCGGCCAGGCGTCGATCTCGTACCTGCAGCGGCGGCTTCGGATCGGATTCAGCCGGGCCGCCCGCCTGGTCGACATGATGGAAGCCGAAGGGCTCGTGTCGGCGGCCGCCGGCGGCAAGCCGCGCGAGGTGCTGGTCGATCGTCAGTACTTCGACGAGGTGGACACCCAGCTCCGCTAGGAGCCGCCATGCCCATGAAGCACCTACTCTTCGCGATGGTCGCTGGTGCGGTCCTCGTCGCCAGGCCGGCGCCTGCCGGCGGCCAACCGGCTCGCGAGCTCTACCAGCGCGCGGTCGGCAAAGACGAGGCGCTTCGAACGGCGGTCGCGGCAGGCGATCGTTCACCGGCGGCGAAAGAGTTCCGCGACACCATCGGCGCCTACGAGGTGGTCGTGCGCCGCTATCCGAAAAGCGGGTACAGCGACAACGCGCTGTTGAAAGCTGCGGCGCTGGCCCGGCTCGCGAACGAGCGCTTCGGCGACGCGCGCGACAGGCGGACCGCCGTCAGGCTCTTGAGGACGCTCGTCGATCAGTACCCGACGAGCTCGCTCGTCGCTGGCGCCCGAACCGAGCTCGAAGGGCTCGCCCCAGCCTCGCAATCGACCGGACCCATGCCGCGCTCGCCGAGCACGCTCGGCGCCACGCCAGCCCCCGCTCCGCGCCCCGGTGCGGCGGTACCGACCGTGGGGCCGCCCGCGCCGCCAGCGGACACGGTCGTTCTTCGGAGCGTGACGCGGACGGTTCTACCCGGAACCATCCGGATTTCGCTCGAGCTCGATCGCGAGGTCCTCTTCGAGCAGGCGCGGATCGACCATCCTTCGCGCGTGTTCGTCGATCTGAAAGGGACCACGCCCGGGCCGAAGCTGGTGGACGCCGTGTTCACCTACACGGACGATCTCGTCAGGCAGATTCGGATCGGGCGCCATCCCGGCAGAACGACCCGGGTCGTGATGGATGCGGAAGGCATCGCCAAATACAGCCTCTTCACGCTGTATCAACCGTTCCGCCTGGTGATTGACTGCGAGCGCACGATGCAGCCCTCGGTCGGCGCGCCTCCCCGGCCGCTCGCGTACGTGCCCAAACCCGTGGCGGCCGCAGTGCCCTCGCGACCGATACCGCGAGCGGAAGTGCTCGCGCGCGTCGGCCTTCCGACCGTGCTCCCGCGATCGATCCAGATTCCAGCGCCCCCCGAGCTGGTCACGACCCAGATGCTGCTGGACTCGCCCCCGCCGATTCAGGCAAGAGCGACGGCGCCGCCGTCAGTCTCGGCCCCCTCCCTTCCATCCGCCAACCGGCGCGGCGGGTACTCACTGGCGAGGCAGCTCGGGCTCGGGGTGTCGCGGATCGTGATCGACCCCGGTCACGGCGGCCACGATCCCGGCGCGAAGATCAGGGGGCTGACGGAAGCGGATGTCGCGCTCGACATCGCCCTGCGGTTGTCGAAGCTCCTCGACAAGGAACCCGGCGTCGAAGTCGTCCTGACCCGAAAGAAGAACGAGTTCATCCCCCTCGAACAGCGGACGGCCATTGCGAACCGGGAAAACGCCGACATGTTCGTGTCGATCCACGTGAACGCCAACTCGAATCCGACCGCGCATGGGATCGAGACCTTCTTCTTGAACTTCGCCTCGAACCCGGAGGCCGCCGCGGTCGCAGCGCGCGAGAACACGGTCTCGGGCCAATCGATGCACAACCTGAACGACATCGTGAAGGCCATCGCGCTCAACAACAAGCTCGACGAGTCGCGCGATCTTGCGACTCAGGTGCAGGACGCGATGGTAAAGCGCGCGAAGAGCAGCAACAAGACCGTCCGCGACCTCGGTGTCAAGCAGGCGCCCTTCGTCGTGCTCGTCGGCGCCTCGATGCCGAGCATTCTGGCCGAGGTGTCGTTCATCACGAACAGGCAAGAGTCCCAGCTCTTGAAGACCACGGCCTACCGGCAGCGGCTCGCGGAGGCCCTCATGGACGGAATCCGAAAGTATCAGCGCTCGCTCAAAGGAACCCAGACCACGGCACTACAGTAGTACAATGGATCCATGCTGCTTCAGCAGCCGATCATGCCCGTCATCGTCAAGATCGTGAACAAACCTACCCCGGAGGTGGGCGTGGCCGACATCCTCCTCGAGGCCATCGGCCTCGTCGGGCTGCTTCTTCTTGGGGCGGCGCTTTTCGGGCTGCTCCTGGGGGGAGCGCTGATCTGGTTCAAGTTCAAGCGGCCCGGCGCTCGTGAAGGGAAGCCCGCCGCGAGCGACTACGGATTCCGGCTCTCCTCCATCGCTCAAGCAGCCACGTTCACCACAGAGCGCACCGAGAAGGCTTAGAACTCGCCCTTATTCCGTATTGCATTCCCGTGTGGTGCAGTTTTCAGTTATCAGTTCTCAGTTTTCAGTTGTTTCCGTCCTTGCTGAACTGAGAACTGACTACTGAGAACTGAAAACTGGTGTAGGTTCTTCCCTGCGGTCTCTGTGTGCTCCGTGGTGAGCTTCTTCAGAACCTCCAGCGATCACTCGTAAACGCCAGCTCCGCCAGAGTGCGCGCCGCGACGCCCGTCGGCCCTTTCGGCATGAATGGCTTGGCCTCTTCCGCCCACGCGGTTCCCGCGATGTCGAGATGAACCCATGGCAACCCCCCGGTGAACTCTTTCAGGAACAAGGCCGCCGTGATCGCGCCCGCGGGCCGACCGCCAACGTTCGCCAGATCGGCGATGTCGCTCTTCAACTGTTCCTTGTATTCCTCGAACACCGGCATGGGCCAGGCGCGATCGCCCGCTTTGTCGGCCACCTCGCGGACGACCTGCACCCAGGCGTCCGGCGTGCCAAACAGGCCTGTCGTGATCTTACCGAGCGCGACGACGCATGCGCCGGTGAGCGTGGCGACGTCGACCAGATGCGTGGCGCCGAGCTGACGCGCGTACCAGAGCGCGTCGCCGAGAATCAGCCGCCCCTCCGCATCCGTGTTCAGCACCTCGACCGTCTTCCCGCTCGCGCCTCGCAGCACGTCTCCGGGCTTGATGGCCGCCCCACCTGGCATGTTCTCGGAGCTCGGGACAACGCCGACGACCCGAATCGGCGCGCCGAGCAGGCCAATCGCCCGCATCGCGCACGCCACCGCGGCGCCGCCCGACATGTCGTCCTTCATCCGCTCCATGCCGTCGGCCGGCTTGATGGAAATCCCTCCGGTGTCGAACGTAATCCCTTTGCCGACGAGCCCCAGCACCGGTGAGGGCGGCGCACCGGGCGGCTCGTGCGTCATGATGATGACCCTCGGCTTTTCGTGGCTGCCGCGGGCCACGCCCAACAGCAGCCCCATGCCGAGCTCGGCGATGCGCTGCTCGTCGAGAATCTCCACGGTGACCCCCCCGACCGAGGCGATCTCGGCCGCGCGCTCGGCGAACAGCCGAGGCGGCAGGCTGCTGCCCGGTTCGTTGCACAGCCTGCGTGACAGATTGCTGCACTCCGCCAGCAGGCGGCCACGCTCGATCGCTTTCGCCAGGCCCGCAGTCGCCGCGCCGGAGGCCACGAATTCGAGCGTCCGGGCCGGAGCGAAGTCGCGATCCTCGGTCTTGTACTCGCCCGGATTGAACGCCGCGAGCACGAACCCCTCGGCGACCGCCTGCCCGACAGCGACCGGATCGCCTGGGCCGCGATGGACGTACGCGATTCGATCGACACGACGTTGGCGCGCCGCTATTGCGGTGGCAGTGGCGAGCTTGCGGGCGCGATCCGTCGTGAAATCCTTTTCCGCCCCGGCGCCTGCGACAGCGATGCGACGAGCGCGCCACGTCCGCCCCTGTGCCGGCGTGACGAACAGCTCGAACAGCTTCGCCTTGAACTCCGAAGACGCGAGCGCGCGGGCGATCTCACCGCCGGTCGCCTCCTCCAGATCGCGAAACGGTAACGGCTCCTGTTCGAACAACGGAATGACCAGCAGTTCGGTCTCGACCTGCCATGGATCGGCGCTGGAGACCGTCACACGGAACCCGGTGGCATCATGCATAGACCAACGCTACAATTGAAGGGAATCGGCCTTCAAGCCCAAAGGTTGGTCATGTCCTCGATATCCTCGAATCGCCGCACCGTCACGGCCGTCGTGCTGGCGCTCGTGGTCCTGCCTCTCCCGCTTCGCGCGAGGCCCGACGCCAAAGACATCAAGAAGCCCGCACTGACCCTCAAAGCCAATCCGGCGGTCGGGTTCGCGCCGATGCGGATTTTTCTCTCCGCCGAGCTCAAGGGCGGCCCCAACGACTACCAGGAGTACTACTGTCCGACCGTCGAATGGGATTGGGGCGACGGCACGCGATCCGAGTCGACGGCGGACTGCGAGCCGTACGAGGCTGGCAAGAGCGAGATCAAACGGCGCTTCGCCGTCGAGCACATGTACCGTCTGTCGGGGATTTTCAACGTTCAGATCCGACTGAAACGGAAAGAGAAAGTTCTGGTCGCCGCCACGACCACGCTGCGGATCCAGGCGAGCATTCCGGGTCGGAACTGAACGAGATGGCTCGGTAAAGCCGGGGCGCCACGATTGTCGGCTGCTATCGCCGCAGATCCGCGCTCGCGAACTTGCGGCTCGACAGCTCGCAGCTCTCGCTTTGCAGATAGTCGCTGACCTGCAGGATTTTCCGAAAGACGAACTTTCCGAGCGCACCAAGGCCGGTCGATCGATCGTCACGCCCGAAGACCGCTTCGCTGACATCCTCGATATCCCGCGGCTCGACCGTCACGACGGTGAACTGGGTGCGGAGGTAGTAGCGCGCCCGATCCACCAGGCCCGCGATCGGTCCGGCGTCGAAGGTGAGCGGCAACTGGCGCGGGAACTCCTTGAAGCTCGAGGTCGTCCCGGATGAATCCTGAAGCGTCACCGCGCCGCTCGCAGGATCGCGAAGGATTCTGAAGACCGTGACGATGGAGGGTTGCACGAGCTTGTCCCAGACAGGGCGATCTTCCCAGAGGTCGGATTGCAGGCGAAGGTACAGCGTGCCCCCGCGGTCGACCATTTCGCGGAAGCGACCGGACCCGAAGGGATCGCTGACTGCGAGCACGACCCGGAGCGTGCCGCCCGCGTTTCGGGTTTCAGCGATCGCACAGCTCAGGGCCTCGGCGGATGTGGGGTGCAGCACCAGCCAGACGCAGACGAGGAGCGCGGCCCCCGATCGCAACGTCCAGCGCGGCATCGTCACACAGCGGCGGGATCGGGATCGATCAGGCCCCCGTGCGGATCCGGACCGGCGGCTGCGCCGACGCCAAACAGCGGGCGCGTGCCGAAGCGAGTGATGAGCGTGGCCCCGAGGCCGATGGTCCAGATCACGTACTCGACGAGAACGCCCATGAAGAGGACCATCGCCGCGATGGGCCGCACCGGCCACCCGCCGAACCAGGTGATTCGGCCGGCGAACGTCAGCGCCCAGACGATCGCCAGGCCGACCACCAGCGCCGCGAACGGCCCCGGCGTCGTCCTGCCCAGGCGCTCCCACACGAGGCGGCCGAGGCCGTACGCCGTCGCCGTGAACCCGATGAGCGCCGCGATGAAGAGCGCCAGCGGGAGGAAGGGCATCAGCACCAGAAGCGGAATGCCGATGATCGAGATCACGAGCACGATCGTGGTAGTGACCAGGAGCGGGACGAAGATCAGCTCGGCGAGGAGCCCGACCAGACCCGCGGTCCACGGCGCGTGGGCCGCCTCACGCTGGATGCGCTCGACGCGCCCCTGCGCCACGAGCATCAGGAGGCACGCGAGGAACCCGAGCACCATCATCCGCAGCAGCTCGCCGGCGAACTTGAGCGGCGCAAGCCACGCGTCACGAAGGAACCACGGGCCGAAGATCGGCGGCCTCAGCCGCAGCCGCGGGACGCCAAAGGTGACTTCGTTGATCCGGCCTCCGACCGTCGAGCCCGGGTCCTGATCGACGATTCCTCCAACCGCGCTGACGTCGCCCGTGACCTCGCCGGAAGGGCCCAGTCTCACGTCCCCGAACACCGCCACCACATCATCGCGAACCTTGCCGTCGACCGTGACGGAACCGAAGACGGCCACGACCGGATTCCTCACGAGCTCGTCCGAGGCGACGTGGACGTCTCCTCCGATTCGGACCCTCGATCCGAACCGACGGACGTGACGGGGGCGTTCCTCGTCGGTCGGGCGCGGCCTTTCGACGTCGACGGGCGACTCGACCTGCGGATCCGGCGGTTTCGGCGAAACGCTCTGCGCGTGGCCAAACCCAAACACGAGGCTCGCCGAGCTAAAGCTCTGCGCCACAATCGCGAGCGCGACGAGCAGCCGGGACACGGGCGGATTCTTGCGCGTCAGCATCAGAACGTTGGAGAGAGCCGCAGCAGAATTTGCAGCGAGTCAGGAATGTCGTCCAGCTTCCAGGCAAAGTCGAGCCTCGCGCCGCCACCGAACAGAAGGCCCAGCCCGACACCCTTCAACCATCGCTCGGCCGCGAGATTGCTCTGAGCCGACGGCCGGCCGTCGTACGCACGTCCCGCATCGAAGAAGGCCGACACGCCGAAGGGTCGGTTGAAACCGATCAGGTATTCGAGATTGATCAGCACCATCTTGTCGCCGGTGACTTCCTTGAACTCGTGGCCTCGAACGCTTCCGATGCCGCCGAGCCCAAAGGTGCGCTCCGGCAGGAGCGCGCCATCCGACAGCCCGAGGATGAGGCGGGAGTGCAGCCGCTGGAGCGGCGACAGCGCGGCGTAGGACCGGGCGTTCAGAATGTGGCGGCGGAACGTGGTCCCGCCGCCGAACTTCTCGGATGCGAACTCCGAGGTCCATTCGATCCGCCAACCCGGGTCATGTCCGGCCGAGGATCCGTACAGGTCGTCCACGAGGTGTCGCGTGTGGGCGCCTTGCAGCCGTTCGGTGCGCGCGACGCGTGAGTCCCACGTGTAGCGCAGCAACAGCGCTCCCACCTTGCTCTCGCCGAAGAGCGGATTCGGACGGAACGTCTGGTGGTCCTTTCCAAAGAGGCTGTACTCGGTCGTGTTCTGCAGCGGCTCGTGACGATCGCGTCGCCACGCCACGAGCACCTCGTGGCCGTCCACGGGCCGGATCGTGCCGTGGATTTGGACACCGCGGCGGCGGTAGTAATCGCGGAACGTTTTTTGGTAGCCGACCGCCACCAGGCTCTGCTCGTTCTGGGTGAGCCGCCAGAAATCATCGGAGACGGTGAGATCGTGCAGGTCGAACCCGAATGTCACGCGGGGCCGCGACGTCAACGACCGTTCGAGGCCGAAGGAATATCCAGGCCGATCCGGCCCGAACTTGTACGACACGTAGCCACCGAAGTATGTGTGATTGAAGCGGGACGGATCGAAGACCATCGCGCCAAAGCCGATGGCGGGCGCGAAGCCGTCGACTGGGCTGTACCAGTCCTCCCGCCCCTCTGTCCCAAAGCTCGCCGTCAAGGCGCCGCCGCGTTTCCTGAGGTGTACGACCAGCACGCGACGGCCGTTGCGATCGACCAGCTCGAAGCTTTCACGGCGCCGTCCGAGATCCCGGCTGCTCGTGAAGGCCGCGCCGGATTCCGCGCGCGGGGAGAGCATGATCGCGCCGCCCGTCGGCTCGAGCAGGCGCGTGATCGCCCGCCGGACAGTGCGCCGGTTGAAAATCTCGCCCGGCCGGACCAGGAAGCCTTCGGTCATCCGCTCGGCGAGATCCTTGGAGACACCCTCGAATTCAATGGCGTCGATGCGCCCTTCGTCCATCGTGATCTGCAGCAAGCCGGTCGAGTCGTCGAACTTGGTGGCGGCTCGCGCGAAGGTATACCCCTCGTCGCGATAGCGCTTCAGCAGCTCCTCGGTCAGATCCATTAAGGACACCGGGAGCGGCTGGCCGATTTCGAGTCTCAAAAACCTGACGACCTCATCCCTGGTGAAAACCGTAACGCTCTGCAGTTCGACCTCTCGAAGAGGCGGTTGGGGGGCAACAGGCTGGGCCTGAGCGGGCGGACTCAGCACTATGGACAGAACGGCCGCAGCCGTCAGCCTGGTGAGCTGACTCATACGTGGGACTCCGGACTCCCGGTCAACCGACAGAGACGAGTTCGAGCGGCTGGAAGTTCCCACCGGTGAAGCGGAAGGCCCGAATCACGGGTTGCGGCTCCGGCGCCAGCGACACGATGAGGTGGATCAACCGAGCATCGTTCGCTTCGGCCACATCTGTGGCCGACGGAACGGCGGGCGAGCTGGGGTGAGAGTGGTAGACGCCCACGACCTCCTGTGCCGAGGACCGGGCCTCTCGAATGGCGGCGAAATGATCCCCGGGATCGATCAGGAAACGGGTACGGCTCGCGGCGGCGTTCCGCGCCGGCACCGCCCGATCGATGTGTGACGAGGTGCCCAGCAGCAGGCCGCAGCACTCGTAGGGAAGGTCGGCGTTCGCATGGCGCGTGATCTGTTCGACAACCGCGCTCCGGATAGTCACGCGACCCATGGGCGTCACTTCCTCTTTGTCCATTCAGAATCTGCCGGGTTCTTTGTCGAGAAGAAGCTCGGCCTCGGTGGCTCGCCGCACCTGGTCGACCGTCGTGTCCGAAGCGATCTCCTTCAGGAGCAGCCCTCGCGCCGTGACCTCGACCACGGCCATCTCCGTCACGATCAGGCTCACGACCTTCGTCCCTGTGAGTGGGAGCGAGCACCGATCGAGAATCTTGGGCTCCCCGTCGCGCGTCGTGTGCTCCATCGCGACGATGACCCGTCTGGCCCCCGCGACGAGATCCATGGCGCCACCCATCCCCTTGACCATCTTTCCGGGGATCATCCAGTTGGCCAGGTTGCCGTGGCGATCGACCTGCATGGCGCCGAGCACCGTGAGGTCGACGTGCCCTCCGCGTACCATCGCAAACGAGTCGGCGCTGCTGAAGTACGAGCAGCCCGGTGTCTCGGTGACCGTCTCCTTCCCCGCGTTGATCAGATCGGGATCGATGTCGGCCTCGAGCGGAAACGGGCCGACGCCCAGCATGCCGTTCTCGGAATGCAGCGTGATGTGAATCCCGATTGGCACGTAGTTGGCGACGAGCGTGGGCATGCCGATGCCGAGATTCACGTAGTCGCCGTCTCTCAACTCCGCGGCCACCCGCCGCACGATGCGCTCGCGTTTGTCCACTCGCTACCCTTTCCGCACGGTTCGTTTCTCGACCCGTTTCTCGTAGACCGCGCCTTGCAGGATGTGGCGCACGAAGATGCCCGGCGTCACGACGGCATCCGGATCGAGCGCGCCGGGCTCGACGAGCTCTTCGACTTCCGCGATCGTGACGCGGGCGGCCGTGGCCATGACGGGATTGAAGTTGCGGGCCGTGCGTCGATAGACGAGATTGCCGAGCCTGTCGCCCCGGTACGCCTTGACGAACGCAAAATCACTGTGGAGCGGCGCCTCCAGCACATAGTGGCGGCCGCCCATCTCACGCGTCTCCTTGCCTTCGGCCACCACCGTGCCGTAGCCGGTCGGCGTGAAGAAGCCGCCGATGCCGGCGCCGGCCGCCCGGATCCGCTCGGCAAAGGTTCCCTGCGGCACCAGCTCGACTTCGATCTCGCCGCTCAGGAACTGACGCTCGAACTCGTGGTTCTCCCCGACGTAGGTCGAGATCATTTTCCTGACCTGACGCGATCTGAGCAGGATGCCGATCGCGAAGTCGTCGCTGCCGGCGTTGTTGCTGATGATCGTCAGGTTGCGGGTCCCGCGTGCGTGGAGGGCCTTGATCAGGTTCTCGGGAATGCCGCAGAGCCCGAAGCCGCCCATCATGACGGTCGCGCCGTCGGGCACGAGAGCGACCGCCTCGTCCGCGCTTCTCAGGACCTTGTTCAAGAGAGTGACAGGTTACAGTTCTCAGTTCACAGTTTACTGAAAACTGAGAACTGAAAACTGTGAACTATTTCTTCAGTTCCTCTCGCCATTCATTGGCCGCGTCGAATACTTCCGCGAGTCGATCCCCGTCGGCGAGATCCACGCGCAGCTCTTGCAGCCGCTCGATGAGGAGGTCGAGCGCCGCGGCGATGTTATCGGCGTTGGTGGCGCAGACGTCGCGCCAGAGACCGGCCGGGCTCGACGCCAGCCTGGTCGTATCGGCCAAGCCCCGGCCCGCGAGCGCCAGGGCGTCGGCGCCCACAGCGTCGCCGATGACGGACATCAGTGCGCTGGCGGTCAACTGTGGGAGGTGGCTCAAGAACGCCAGCGTACGGTCGTGCGCCTCGGCCTCCATCGTCTTTGGCCCCGCGCCGAGGGCGCTGACGAAACGCTGCAGCGATGCGAGGGCGGCAGGCGAGGTGCCAGGCTCCGGAGTAAAGAGCCAGGGTCGGCCCTTGAACAGATCGGCCGTCGCGTGATCGATGCCGCCCCGGGCCGCCCCGCCGAGCGGGTGGCCGCCGATGAAGGTCAGCCTCGAGGGTAGCGCCCGAGCGGCGGCGACGATCTCGCGCTTGGTCGAACTGGTGTCGGTGACGACCGCGGCTTCCGGTATCGCATCCGCGATCTGGCTGAGCAGCTCGATGTTGCGGCGGGCCGGCGCCGCCAGGATGACCAGATCGGCCTCGGCCATGATGACGAGGTCGGCGGCAGCCACGTCGATGGCGTGGAGCACCATCGCCTTCTCCAGCACGTCGTTGTGGTCGACGCCAATGACCAGCCCGCGGGGCCAGGCCCGCCGCGCCGCCAGCGCGATGGAACCGCCAATCAGGCCGAGGCCGACGATACCGACCTTGGAGAAGACGGGTGGCGCGGTGTCAGCGGGATTGACCGAGTCCGGCTGGATGACGGGGAGCTTCACCGCGCCCAGCCCCGCCGCGCCACGGGTTCCACGCAGATGCTCCGGCCGATCGCAGGCGCGATGGTGCGAAGCTCGGCCATCAACTGGTCGAACTGCGAGGGAAAGAGGCTTTGCGCGCCGTCGCTCAGCGCTTTGTCCGGATCGCAGTGGACTTCGATGAGCAGACCGTCGGCGCCCGCCGCCACGGCGGCCCGAGCCATCGGCGCGACTTTGTCGCGGCGCCCGGTCCCGTGACTCGGATCGGCGATGATCGGCAGGTGACTGAGCTTTTTGACGACCGGAATGGCGGAGATGTCGAGCGTATTGCGCAGGTAACTTTCGAAGGTCCGAATGCCGCGCTCGCAGAGGATCACGTTCCGGTTCCCGCCGGCGAGCACGTACTCCGCCGACAGCAGCCATTCCTCGATCGTGGCGGAGATGCCTCGCTTCAGGAGCACGGGCTTTCGCGCGCGCCCGAGCTCGCGGAGCAGCGTGTAGTTCTGCATGTTGCGCGCCCCGACCTGGAGGATGTCGACGTACTTCTCCACCAGCTCGATCTGACTGATGTCCATGACTTCCGAGACGAGCTTCAGGTTGTGCTCGTTGGCCGCCGTCCGCAGGAGACGAAGACCTGCTTCACCGAGACCCTGAAAGCTGTACGGCGAGCTGCGCGGCTTGAAGGCGCCGCCCCGTAGGATCTTGGCGCCGGCGCGCTTCACCGCCGCCGCCGACGAGTACACCTGCTGCTCGTTCTCCGCCGAGCAGGGGCCAGCCATGACGACGACCTCGTCGCCCCCGATGCGCACATCGTCGATCTGGACGACCGTGCCTTCCGGCTTGTACTTGCGGTTCGTGAGCTTGAAGGGCTCGCTGACCTTGACCACTTCGAACACGCCGTCGAAGGTTTCGATCAGGCCCTTGTCGAGCGAGCTGGCGTCGCCGATGACCCCAAGCACCGTCCGGGTCGTGCCGTCCGAACGATGAACCTTGATGCCCTTCTCCAACAGGTGGGCCATGACCTTCTCGATCTGAGATTCGGGCGCGCCCTCTTCCATGACTACGATCACGGTTATCTCCCTTTCATCCAGCGAACGTATTCCTCGACTCGAGCCACCAGATCCGCGCTTCGACCGTGCCGGGCGATGACGTCGACGAGCCCGCTGCCGACGACCGCCGCGTCGGCCCACTGAGCGATTTCGCTCACGTGCTCCGGCCGCGACACGCCAAAGCCGAGCGCCACGGGCAACCGGGTTTCCGCCCGAATGCGCGACACCAAATCTTTGGCATCGCGAGCCACCGAGTCCCTGGCGCCGGTCACGCCCAGACGCGAAATGGCGTACAAGAACCCTCGCCCGAGCGCCGCGGCTTTCCTGATCCTATCTGTCGTGCTCGTCGGGCTGAGGAGAAACACCATGTCGATGCCCGCGCGGCTGAGCTCGCCCTGCATGAGCCCGGCCTCGTCGATCGGAAGGTCGAGCACCAGCACGCCGTCAACGCCGGCCGCGGCGGCCTGACGCGTGAAGGTCGCGAGCCCCATCCGCAGGATTGGATTCGCGTAGCTGAAGGCCACGATCGGGGCCTTGATGGTCCGCCGTTCGCGCGCCACCAGATCCAGCACACCCGCCAGCGTGGTACCGGAGGCGAGCGCGCGCTCGGATGCCCGCTGGATCACGGGGCCGTCCGCCAGCGGATCGGAGAATGGCACGCCGACCTCCAGGACGTCGGCGCCGGCACGATCGAGCGCGTTCAGGATGTCACCCGATGCTGCGAGCGACGGATCGCCTGCCGTCAGGTAAGTAACGAGACCAGCGCGATGCTCGTCACGCAGCGAGGCGAATGTGCGTTCGAGAAGCGACACCCTACGCGCCCTTGATCGCTTTCGCGACGCTCTGAACGTCCTTGTCGCCGCGGCCCGATAAGTTCACGAGAATGATCTGGCCGTCACCCAGCTCGCGCGCGAGGCGGCCGGCATAGGCGATCGCGTGCGCCGATTCCAGCGCCGGCAGGATGCCCTCGAGCTTCGCGAGTCGCTGAAACGCTTCGAGCGCGTCCGCGTCCGACACCCACGTGTAGTCTGCCCGGCCGGTCTCTTTGAGCCACGCGTGTTCCGGCCCCACCGCGGCGTAGTCGAGGCCCGCGGAGATGGAATGTGTCCCTTCGATGTTCCCCGCGGCGTCCTGGAGGACGTACGTCCTCGTGCCCTGGAGCACGCCCGGCGATCCACCGGCGAATCGCGCGGCATGTCGCCCAGAGACGATCGCCTCGCCTCCGGCCTCGACACCAATCAGTCGCACGTCGCGATCGGTCAGGAAGGCGTCGAAGATGCCGATGGCGTTGCTCCCGCCGCCCACGCACGCGACGACGGCGTCGGGCAGCCGGCCGGCCTGCTCGAGTATCTGGCTCCTGGCTTCCAGTCCAATCACGGACTGGAACTCGCGCACCATTAATGGATAGGGATGCGGGCCGAGCACGGAGCCGAGCAGGTAGTGCGTGTCGCGGACGGTGGCGACCCAGTCGCGCATCGCTTCGTTGATGGCGTCCTTGAGCGTGCGGCTTCCGGCATCGACACGGCGGACGGTCGCGCCCAGCAGCTCCATGCGAAAGACGTTCAGCGCCTGGCGCTCCATATCCTCGGCGCCCATGTAGACATCGCACGCCAGGCCGAAAAGCGCGCAGGCCGTCGCGCTCGCCACGCCGTGCTGGCCCGCGCCGGTCTCCGCGATGATGCGGCGCTTGCCCATCCGGACGGCCAGCAGCGCTTGCCCGAGCGCGTTGTTGATCTTGTGGGCGCCGGTGTGGGTCAGATCTTCGCGCTTCAGGAAGAGCCGCGCGCCACCGGCCGCCTCGGTCAGCCGCCGCGCCTCGTACATCGGCGTCGGACGTCCGGCGTAGTGCTTCAGCAGATCGTCGAGCTCGCGCTGGAAGTGGGCGTCCTGCCTGACCTCGAAGTACGCGGCGGCCAGCTCCTCGATCGGCGTGGCCAGCGTCTCCGGCACATAGCGCCCGCCGAACTCACCGTAGTACCCCCTCGCGTCCGGATCGCGGCGACCGAATCTTGCGATCTGCCGGGTGGCCATCACGACTCCTTCGAATCCCACTCCCGAACCAGGTGCATGAACTCGCGCATTCGGGTCGGGTCCTTCACTCCCGGCCGCGCCTCGAGGCCGGACGCGACGTCGATTCCGTAGGGGCGCACGCGCCGAAGCGCCTCCTGCACGTTGTCGAGCCGTAAACCGCCCGCCAGGAGGCTCGGGCGAAGCGCGGCGGCTTCGGCGGCCTTGGTCCAGTCGATTACCTGACCGGTGCCGCCTCTTCGGACGGGATCGTGCACGTCGAGCAGCGGAAGCATGTGCCGATCGAGCTCGTCTAACGACGTCGGCGTGAAGTCAGGCGTCACCGCGATGGCACGAATCAGCCGGCGCCTGATCTGGCGGCAATACGCGGCCGATTCACTCCCGTGGAGCTGTACGGCCCCCAGCCGCGCGAGCGCGGCGACCCCCTCGACGTATTCGATCGGTTGATCGACGAACACCCCCACCGGCGTGACAAACGGCGGCAACGCCAACGCGATGTCTCTCGCCCGGTACGGATCGAGGCAGCGGGGACTGCCAGGCCAGAAGACGAAGCCAATCGCCGACGCCCCGAGATCGGCCGCCAGAAGGGCGTCCTCGAGCCGGGTGACGCCGCAGATCTTGACGCGGAGGCTCATGACGGCTGCCCCACCCCATCACGCAGGAGCTCCCGCAGCCCGGCTCCCGGATCGGCCGACGTCATCAGGTGTTCGCCGATCAGGAACGCGTCGTACCCGCTCGCACGCAGCCGCAGGAGATCGGCTCTCGTCTGCAGCCCGCTCTCCGCCACGGCCACGACCTGATCCGGGATCTCCTCGATCAGCCGCTCCGACGCCTCGAGGTCAACCTCCAGCGTCTTCAGATTCCGATTGTTCACGCCCACAACCTCGCCGCCCGATCCGAGCGCGATCTCCAGCTCCGGGCGGTCGTGGACCTCGACCAGCGCGGCCAGGCCGACTCCGCGCGCCCGTGCCAGAAGCGTCTTCAGCGGCTCGGCCTCGAGCGCGGCCACAATCAGGAGCACCGCGTCGGCGCCCCAGGCCCGCGCCTCGACGAGCTGATACTCGTCGACGATGAAGTCTTTGCGGAGAATCGGCAGACTCACGGCGTCGCGCACCGCAGCCAGATGCTCGGGCGAGCCATCGAAGAACGTCGGTTCGGTCAGCACGGAGACCGCCGCAGCACCCGCCGACTGGTAGCTCCGGGCGATCTCCGCCGCATTGTAATGGCGCCGCAGGACGCCACGCGACGGCGATCGCCGCTTGCATTCAGCGATCACGTTGATGCGATCCGCTCGAGCCAGTGCGTCAGCAAACGCTCGAGTCGTCGGGCTTCGCTCGATCGATCGTTCCAGGGTCGCAAGCGGGACGGACACCCGTCGGTTCTCTACGATCTTGCGCGTCGCCGCCACGATCGCCGCTAGGATGTCTGCCATCTTCTTTTACTTTGCGGTGGGGCCCCACCCCCACCGCCTGCCACCGCTCGCTCACGCTCGCGGCGCTGATTCGTCACACCGATCCACTGAGTGCACCTGAGACTTCGGGCTCCTGCGAAACCACCACGAGCCGCGCCAGGACCTGCGTGGCCCGGCCGGAATCGATGCTCTGCTCCGCGGCCGCAATGCCGGCCCGGACAGTTGCCGAGTGGCCCGCCACGAACAACGCGGCCCCCGCGTTCAGCAGCACGACGTCGCGGCGCGGTCCCCGCGCCCCGCTCAACACCTCACGCGCGATCGCGGCATTGGCCGCTGCGTCGCCGCCCAGGAGATCCGGCGAAGAGGCCTTTCCCACGCCGAACTCCGAGGGATGAACGTAGAAGGTGTTGACCGTCCCGGCATGGCATTCGGAGATCTTCGTGTAGCCGGTCGTCGAGACCTCGTCGATGCCGTCCGCTCCGTGCACGACCCAGGCCCGCTCGGACCCTAGAAGCGCCAACGCCCGCGCCAGAAGCTCCGTAAACTCGGGCCGCGGGACCCCGACGATCTGTCGTCGCGGCCCGACCGGGTTGGTCAGCGGTCCCAGCAGATTGAAGGCGCTCCGCACCCCCAGCTCGCGCCTGACCGGCGCCGCGTGGCGCATGGACGGATGAAACGTCGGGGCGAACAGGAACGCCAGCCCCGCCTCTCGCAGACATCGCTCCACGATCGCGGGCGACGCGCTCGTCTTTACGCCGAGCGACTCGAAAAGGTCCGCGCTGCCACAGCGGCTCGACACCGATCGATTTCCGTGCTTCGCGACCATGACGCCCGCCGCAGCCACCACGACGGAGGCCACCGACGAGATGTTGAAGGTGCCCGATCGATCGCCTCCGGTCCCGCACATGTCGAACGCTTCCGGATAGGGCCGCGACAGCTTCACCGCATGCTCCCTCATCGTCCGGGCAAGGCCAACGACCTCGTCCGGCCGCTCGCCTTTCATCGCCAGCCCGACGAGGAACCCGGCGATCTGGGCCGCGGTCACGCGGCCCTCCATGATTTCCGTCATCGCGGCCGCCGCTTCCTCGGTCGTGAGATCGCGGCTGCGGGTCAGCTTCTCGAGCAGGGGGGTGAACATATACAGCTATCAGCTCTCAGCTCAGCTCTCCAGAAAGTTGCGCAGCATCTGCCGGCCGTTCGACGTGAGGATCGACTCCGGGTGGAACTGGACGCCATGAACCGGCAGCGTCCGGTGCCGCAGTGCCATGATGATCCCGTCCTCACGCGTTCGCGCGGCCACTTCGAGCTCCTCCGGCAGCCCCTCCTCGGCCACGACCAGAGAGTGATACCGCGACGCCACGAACGGCGTCGACAAACCGGTGAACACACCGCGGCGATCGTGCTCGATCGAGGACGTCTTGCCGTGCATCGGCCGCGGCGCCCTGACGATCTTTCCGCCGAAGGCGTAGCCGATGGCCTGATGCCCGAGGCAGACACCGAGAATCGGGACCTCGCTGCCGCAGCGCCGAATGAGATCCACCGTGATGCCAGCCTCTTCCGGCCGTCCGGGGCCGGGCGAGATCACGATCCGGGCCGGACGGAGCCCGACGATGTCGTCGACGGTGAGCTGATCGTTCCGGCGCACGAGGACCTCCACCCCCAGCTCGCCCAGATACTGGACGAGGTTGAAGGTGAACGAGTCGTAGTTGTCGAGGACGAAGACCATTCAGTTGTCAGTTCTCAGTTATCAGTTTTCAGTTCGCCCCCAGTGTTCGGCCAACGACTGAGAACTGATAACTGAAAACTGAACACTTCCGTCCTTAAACCCCTTGCGCCAGCTCGAGCGCGCGGACCAGCGCGCGCGCCTTGTCGCGCGTCTCCTCGTATTCCGCCGCCGGGTTCGAGTCGGCGACGATGCCGGCGCCCGCCTGGACGTACGCACGACCGTTGACCATCACGATCGTTCGGATGGTGATGCAGCAGTCGAGATTGCCGGCGAAGTCGAGGTAGCCGACGGCCCCGGCGTAGATGCCGCGGCGCGCCGGCTCGAGCTCCGCGATGATTTCCATCGCTCGCACCTTGGGGGCACCCGACACGGTCCCGGCCGGAAAGCACGCCGCCAGCGCGTCCAGACGATCGTGACCCTCCGCCAGCCGCCCTTCGACGATCGAGACGAGGTGCATGACGTGCGAGTACTTTTCGAGCGCCATGAACTGCGGCACCCGCACCGAACCATACTCTCCGACCCGTCCCAGATCGTTTCGACCCAAATCGACCAGCATGACGTGCTCGGCCCGTTCCTTCTCGTTTGCCTTCAGCTCGTCGGCCAACCGCTGATCCTCGTCTTCCGTGTGTCCACGCGGCCGGGTCCCGGCGATCGGATGGGTCTCCATGCGCCGACCTTCCACGCGCACGAGCATCTCGGGTGAGGCGCCGATCATGGAGAGATCGCCCATGCGGATGAAGAACATGTACGGCGACGGGTTCACGTGACGCAGCGCACGATAGACGGTGAAGGGCTCCGTGACGACCTCAGCTTCGAACCGCTGCGAGAGCACGACCTGATAGATGTCGCCGGCGGCGATGTACTCCTTGGCCGTTCTGACCTTCTGCTCGAACGCCTCGCGCGTCGTATTGGAGCGGACCTCGAGCGGCGGCGCGGAAGGCGCATCGGCGTGCGAGAGCGCCCGGTCGAGCTCCCGCTCGAGGAACTGGATCTTCGCGCACGCAAACTGGTAGAGCGCCTGCAGGTCGTCGTCGGCCGAGATGCGGGCGTTGGCGATGATCAGGATGCGGTGTTGAACGTGGTCGAAGGCCAGGACAGTGTCGAACAGCATGAAGCCGGCCAGATCCTCGGTCGGGCTCGACGTCTCCGGGCCTGGCGTCTGGAGGGTCACGGACTCGAACCAGGGAACCGCGTCATAGCCGACGTAGCCGACGGCCCCGCCGGTGAAGCGCGGCAGGCCTGGCACGAACGGGGACCGGAAATCGGCCATGAGTCGGCGCAATGCGGCGATGAAGGGCTCGTCGGCTTCCGTCGTCTGGCCGGCGCGGTCGATGATGGTCTTCCCGTCCCGTGCCCTGAGGATCAGGAACGGATCCTTCCCCAGGAACGAATACCGCGCGACCTGTTCCCCGCCCTCCACGCTTTCGAGCAGGAACGCGTAGTCCGAGTGCTCGGCGATCTTCAAGAACGCCGACACCGGCGTCAGCAGGTCGGCCATGAGCTCTTTGCACACGGGGACGAACGTCCCGCGCTTGGCGAGCTCGACGAATTCCTCGTAGGTCGTTTGTTTCATAACAAGCTATCAGCTCTCAGCTCTCAGCTTTTGGCTCCCAGCGCCATCAGCTCTCAGGTCGAGCTTCCGCTCCACCGCGGCGCGCATTGCCGCTTCAGGCGCGCGCGCGCCCGTCCACCATTCGAGCTGCAGACAGGCCTGCGCGACGAGCATCTCGAGGCCGTCAATCGTCTGGCACCCCGCGCCCGCGGCTTCCCGAAGCAGCCGTGATCGCGGCGGGTTGTAGACCAAGTCGTACACGATTGCCCCCTCAAAAGGACCCAGGAACGGCGTCTCTTCGGAACGAGGGAGCGTGCCGACAGGCGTCGCGTTCACGAGCAGATCCCAACTGCCCGACTGGGGAGGCCACGGACCGCACGAGGCGCCCGTCGCCGTCGCCGTCTGACGTGCCTGTTCCGGGCGCCGCGCGTGGATCGTGACGCGCGCGCCGCGCGAGCCGAGCGCGAAGGCAACTCCGCGGGACGCGCCGCCGGCGCCGACGAGCGCGGCCCGCAGACCCTCGAGTCGGATCCCTCGGCGCTCGAGCGGGGCGAGAAACCCCGCCACGTCGGTGTTCGTGGCTTCCACGCGCCCCTCGCGGAATCTGAGCGTGTTGCACGCGCCAACCCCCTCGCTGAGCTCGTCAACCTGGTCCGCCCGCTCGAAGAGCGGAACCTTCAGGGGCGCGGTAACGCTGAGCCCGGCAAAACGCATTTCTTTGGCGAACTCCAGCAGATCATCCGCATCGCCGCTCTCGAGCGGCACGTAGATCGCGTCGCGGTTCAACGCGCGGAAAGCCGCGTTGTGCATCACCGGAGACATCGAATGCGCGATGGGTGACCCGACGACCCCGTACAGCTCCGCATCCCGCGTCACCTCACGACACCTGAATTCCTCGACCATCTCGGACGGGGACAGCTGTCCCACCGCCGAGACGCCGCCCGCATACGTCCACGCCGATCCGAAGCGCCACGGAAGGAGCCGCGTCGACCATCCCACGACGCCCATCGCCAGCAGCACTTTTCGTCCGTCTTCGAGCACGCAGCCGCTCTGGCGAAGCCGCAACAGATCCCGAAGACTCCTGGGCGTGACCGCGACCTTCACCACACGCGCGCCGATCGCCTGCATCGCCAGCGCCCGCTCGCGCAGGTCCGCGGGCAGCCCGTCGAAGGTGTGATGCGACAGCACCACGCGACCGAGCATGCGCGCGTCGAGCACCTTTGCAAGGTCCGCCTGCCACTCGATGTCGACCAGATCCGCGCCCAGCGCCAGCGCTTGCGTCAGTATCCGGACCCGCTCCTCTTCCGATCCCCCGAACCGTCCCCCCTCCCAGGCGGGGTGACAAGCCACGATCACGGGGCCCGTGCGCCCCTCGAGCGCCCCGGGCACGTCGAGGTCGCCGACGCCGTCGAGGCGAAGCTCGACGAGATCGGCGCCGGCGCGAGCCGCCTCGTCGCGCCGCCTCCGCAGGTCGCTCATCCGGTCCGCCGTCACCGTCACGCAGATGCGCATAAAAGCAAAAAGCCTCTTCAACCGTTTCGGGCTGAAGAGGCTTTAAGGGAGTCCCTCTGGATCTCGGTTAGGCCGGATCCCTCTCCAGCGGTGACCGATACCACCACCACGCGGAGAGCGTCAGGCTGCTCGCGCCCAGGCGAAACGACCGTGAATCGAGTGTCAACGTGTCAGCGATCATCACGAGCCGGTCGAACGATAGCAGACCGCGCGTGGAACTGTCAAGCTTGATCGCCCATTTCTCCTTGAGCCATAAGCAGTTCGTCCGCTATAATCGGGAGAGTCTCTCGTCGATTCACGCGGCTTTCCTGGCTGATCAATGTCCATGCGCACTCGCTTGACGGGTCGTTTCTTCCTGGCACTTCTGTCGACGTTCGTCCTGACAGCGCTGCCATTGGCGTCGACGCCGATGATGCCCCTCGACGAGATCCGCCCCGGCATGAAAGGCGTCGGGCACACGGTCTTCACCGGCAGCCGGATTGAAGAGTTCCAGGTGGAAATCCTGGGGGTGCTGCGAAATGTGATCGGCCCGAAGCGTGGGCTGGTTCTGGCGCGACTCTCGGGAGGCCCGCTGGCGCAGTCCGGTGTCATCGCGGGGATGAGCGGGAGCCCGGTCTACATCGACGGGCGCCTCATCGGCGCGGTGTCGTACTCGCTGGGCTCGTTCTCCAAGGAGCCGATCGCCGGGATCACGCCGATTGCCGAGATGATCGAGCTGGCCGCGCTCGACACCCCGCGTCCACCCGTCAAGGCCGCGCGACTCGAGTTGCCGGTGACCCGTGAAGGCCTCTCCGCCGCGCTTCGTCAGAGTTTTTCCTGGCTGCAGCCGTTTGCCGAGCGTTCGACCGACGTCCAGGCCGTGGGGGTTCAGGACGTCAGCGTCATCGCCCCGATGCTTCGGCCGATCGCCACGCCGCTCGTGATGAGCGGGTTCCATCCGGAGGTTGGCGGGCTCGTGACGAGCGCGTTTCGTGAGTACGGCTTCGAACCGGCCGGCACCGGCGGCGCCGCCGTGGTGACGGCACGCACTGAGACGCCGCAGCCGCTTCGGCCGGGCGACGCGGTCGGCGTCAACCTGATCACCGGCGACTTGTCACTCGGAGGCGTCGGCACGGTCACGCACGTGGACGGCGACCGCGTGTACGCCTTCGGTCACCCGTTCTACAACATCGGCCCGACACAGTTCCCGATGACGCGGGCGCACATTCATACCGTCTTGCCCAGCCTCTTCTCGTCGATCAAGATCGCCGAGACCGGGGACACGATCGGCACCTTCCAACAGGATCGATCGACGACCATCGCGGGAAGGCTCGGCGGGGGTCCCAAGCTGATTCCGATCGACATCGCGCTCGAGACCGCCAGGGGCGTCAAAAAAGAGCTCAGCCTGAAGGTGGTGGAGGACCAACTCTTTACGCCGCTGCTGACCTATGTGTCCATCCTGAACAGCCTGACATCGTACGAGCGCGAGTTCGGCGCCGCGACCTTCACCGTCAAGGGTCAGGCGATGGTGAAGAAGCACGACACCATCGCCTTCGAAGACATCTTCAGCGGCGATTCACCGTCGATCGGCGCCGCGACCTATATCGTCGGTCCGATTGCGTTCCTGCTGACGAACGACTTCGAGCGGGTCGAGCTGGAAGGCCTGAAGCTGTCGATTGCGACCAGCGAGCAGCCGAAGACGGCGACGATCGAGCGCGTCTGGCTCGACACGGTCAAGCCCCGCGCCGGGCGGTCCGCGACGCTGAAGCTCCTCGTGCGCACGTACCGCGGCGAGGGGGTGACCTACACGGTGCCGATTGACATCCCGGCAAACGTGTCGGGCACGCTCTCGATCATGGTCTCGGACGGATCGCGCCTGGCGCAGTGGGAGCAGCGCGAAGTGCGGCAGTCGCTCAAGCCGAGCGGCGTGGCGAACATGATTCGCGCGCTCAACAAGTCGCGGAAGAACAACCGCCTGTACATCAAGCTCCTCAGCTCTGACGCCGGAGCCGTGATCAACGGCGAGCTGCTGTCGTCGCTGCCGCCCTCGGTCCTCTCGGTCCTGGAAGGCGATCGGAACGGCGGCAACTTCGTGCCACTTCGCAGCGCCACGCTCGGCGAGTGGGAAGTCGCCACCGATCATGCCGTCTCCGGCGTCCGCTTCCTGACCGTCAACGTGGATTCCAGCAATTGAAGGCCTCGCGCGGC
Organism: Acidobacteriota bacterium; assembly: GCA_016178075.1. GTDB lineage: Bacteria > Acidobacteriota > Vicinamibacteria > Vicinamibacterales > JACQTH01 > JACQTH01. The sequence continues at coordinate 7,050 of JACOUA010000392.1, read as the reverse complement.
TGTTTTCTCGCTGTATCCCTCGCCCTCACCGCGTTCGTGGCCGGAGTCTGGGCAGCCTCCCCCATCATCTGGCAGGTCTCGACCCAAGCCGAGCTCCTGGAGGGCGAGGTCGAGAACCTCTCGATTGACAGCGCCGGCCGACTACTACTGGCTCCCGCCACCGAGCTCGTCGACGAAACCACCGCGCCGTTTCTCTGGACGATCCTGCAGACGCGCGACGGCGCGATGTATCTCGGAAGCGGAAACGAAGGGAAGGTCTTCCGCGTGCCGTCCGGCGGCAAGGCGACGGTCTTCTACGACTCGCCCGAGCTCGAGGTGCACGCGCTCGCCCAGGGTCCGGACGGCTCGATCTACGTCGGCACCTCCCCCGAAGGCAAAGTCTACAAAGTCGACGCCTCGGGGTCGGCGACGGCCTTCTTCGACCCGGACGACAAGTACATCTGGTCGCTCGTCTTTGATCGCGCCGGCGCTCTCTACGCCGGGACGGGCGAGAAAGGCGTCATCTACAAGATCGGACCGGACGGCAAGGGCGTCCCTTTTTATCGAACCGAAACGACGCACGCGGTGTCGCTCGCCCTGGACCGTTCGGGCAACCTGGTGGTCGGCACCGAGGCGCCGGGCAAGGTTTTCCGGGTCGACAGTCAGGGCAAGGCGTTCGTGCTGCTCGACTCGGCGTTTCGCGAGATCCATGCGCTGCGATTCGACCAGAAAGGCAACCTCTACGCAGCGGCCGTGAGCAGCCGGCCGGCCGCACAGGAGACGCCGGCCGATCGCGCAGTTCCCGAAGCCCCTCGGACGACGCCGACGCCATCGGTGTCGACCGAAATCACCTCCATTTCGATCGCGAGCGTCGCAGTCCAACCGGCACCCGAGCAGCGGACGGCGCGACGCGACGATCGTCGCAGCCTCAGGGGCGCCGTGTATCGCATCACGCCCGACGGCGTGTGGGACGCTATCTGGGAGTCGCGCCAGGACACGCCCTACGACATCTCCTTCGACGCAGACGGCGGGGTGATCATCGGGACCGGCAGTGAGGGCAAGATCTTCAGGGTCGCCGGTGATCCCACGCAGGTCACGCTGCTCACGCGCGCGGCGGCCCAGCAGGTGACCATGTTCATGGCCGACAGCAGCGGGCGCAATTACTACGCCACGGCGAATCCAGGCAAGTTGTTCCGGCTCGGGTCGGCACGGGGCGATCGCGGCACCTATCAATCGAAAGTTCGTGACGCCGAGACGGTCGCCGCGTGGGGAACAGTGAGTTGGCGAGGATCGACACCGGCAACGAGCAGCATCGAGCTCTACACGCGATCGGGCAATACCGCCACGCCTGACTCGACCTGGAGCGAGTGGGCCGGACCATACAAGAACTCGGTCGGCGAGCAGATCAGCAGTCCAAAGGCCCGCTACCTTCAGTGGAAGGCGGTTCTGGCGGGAAAGGGCGAGGGTCCGGTCCTGACCTCGGTGACGGCGGCCTTCCTGCCACGGAATCTGCGCCCCAAGGTCAACGAGATCACCGTTCACCCGCCCGGAAGCGTGTTCCAGAAGCCGTTCTCAACCGGCGAGCTCGAGATTGCCGGACTCCCGGAAGACGCGACGACGACCCGGCCGTCCACGCCGCCGCCCTCCCAGCAAGGCCAGCCGGTCCCTCCGACGGGCCCCGCGCTTGGACGCCGCATCTACCAGAAGGGACTGCAGACGTTCGTCTGGAAGTCAGAGGATGAAAACGAGGACACGCTGGTCTTCGACGTCCTCTATCGGCGTGAGGGCGAAACGTCGTGGAAGATGCTCAAGCGCGGCCTCTCGGATGCGATCTTCGTCTGGGATACGACGTCGGTCCCGAACGGGACATACTTCATCAAGATCCAGGCGTCCGACGCGCCGTCGAACCCTCCCGGCATGTCGCTCGTCGGCGAGCTCGAGAGCACGAGCTTCGACATCGACAACACCCCGCCGTCGGTCACCATGCAAGGCGTCAGGCGGCAAGGTGATCGCTACGTGCTCTCGTTCGAAGTTCGGGACGAACAGTCGGCCGTTCAGCGTGTGGAGTACTCGCTGGACGCCGACCGCTGGCAGCGGATCTATCCGCGCGACGGCATCTCCGATTCGCGCGTCGAGCTGTTCGACTTGGTGCTCGATGCCGAGGCGGCCACCAAGAGCGTCGTGATTCGAGTTGTGGACGCGATGAACAACGTCGCCACGGCGCGGGGCGAGGTGAAGAAATAGTTCTCAGTTTTCAGTCTTCAGTTCTCAGTTCGAATGCGCGTTTTGAAACTGAACACTGAGAACTGAGAACTGATAACTAACTGTGCAGCTTGCCCCTGACCGTCGTGTGCGCGAGCAGCCATACCACATTCACGGCAATGGGGGAGTCGCCGAGCCCGCGCGCCGGGGCGAAGCGCGCGCGTGAAGCGGCGTCGAGCAAGCCCAACATTTCGCTCGATTCTCTGCCACGGGCTTCCAGTCCCTGCCCGGTGCGCTCCTGCGCTTGCAGGAACTCGAGATTCGTCAGCAGCCCCTCGCGCGTGACCACCGCCGACAACGCGAACACGGCATCGTCGTTCGGCCCGATCACCCAGACGGCCCTGTCGGCGTCAGCCCGCGGCAGCTGCATCGTCCGCCCATCGACGCTGACCGGGTTGACGTTCGACCCAGGCGAGGCGAGCGCGTCCATCATCGCGGCAATCGAATCCGGGCGCTCGGCGGTGGCAAAGTGAAAGAGACCCATCAGCACGCCGACACAGGCAGTGGTGAAGGCCGCGGCCCCCAACCCGGCCCAGACCAGGTGCAGGTCGTCGAACAGGTCCCGAAGCCTGCAGCTCCAGGACGTCTGACGCTCGGCCTCCATCCGTCCGACGATGCCGGCTCGAAGTCCGCTCAAGTCGTCCGACTCATGCTGTCCGAGGTCCGCCGCGGCTCGAACGGCACTGCCGATGAGCGCCATGTGATGGAGCTCGAGGCTGCAGCGCCGGCACGCGCTGAGGTGACGCTGCACCGACGCGCGATCGACGATCGAGAGCTCACCGTCGTGAAACGCCGCCAGCCGTCGCCGGACGCCCCGGCATCCCAGCGCTTTCATATGTCACCCAACTCTCTTGCATCCGCCAGCTCGGTCCGGAGCGCGCCCCGCGCCCGGGTCAGCCGCGATTTGACCGTGCCGATGTTGATTCCCAGCGAGAACGCAATCTCCTCGTAGCTCAGTCCGTCGATCTCGCGCAGGATAATCGCCGTCCGCTGCTCGAACGGGAGCCGATCCAGCGCGGACCAGACGCGCGATGCCAGTTCTTTTTTCTGCAGCACCCCATCGGGCGCTGTCCGGTCCACTGGATCTGTCAGGTCCCCGTGGCGCAGCACATGCTCGTCGAGCGAGACTTGAGAGGCCCGTCGCCGCCGCTTCCACCACCGCTGCCGGTTTCGGGCCTGATTGATCACGATTCGATAGATCCAGGTGCGAAGGGTCGAGTGACCCCGAAATCGATCGATCGTCTTGAAGACGCGCAGGAAGACTTCCTGCGAGAGGTCGAGCGCCTCCTCGTAGTCGCCGAGCAGGTGCAGCGAGAGGTGGAACACCATGCGCTGATGCTCGGACAGGAGCGCGGCGCAGGCCTGCTCGTCGCCAGCGGCACACCGCTGGATGAGCGTCCCTTCCTGGACGCCGTCGGGAGACCAGCCTATGACCCGAGGCTGCTTCAACCTGGATTCCCCTGACAACGTGGTCTCTGGGAACTATACCAGTTAGACCCGAAAACGGCTGAAATGTTCCCGCTTCCTGCTAAGATCCGCCGATCTCTGCGGTTCCGCGTGAAAAGACTCGCGACTGCCCTGTTCGTCTTGCTGGCCGGCATTGCCGGCGTCCTGATCTACACCGGGGCCGCCCGGGATCGGGACTATGGCCGCCTGATCGAGCAGGGCGACGCGGCGTTAGCCCAGGACCAGACCTTCCTTGCGATCGAGGCGTACAGCGGCGCCATCGCCCTCAAGTCCGACTCGATGCTCGGCTATCTCAAGCGCGGCGAGACCTATCGCCGGCGCGGTGAGCTCATGGAGGCGTTGCGGGACCTGAAAACCGCCGCCGAAATCGACCCGACCGCGCTCGGCCCGCTCGAGCGTCTGGGCGACGTGAACTACAGCCTGAACCGTTTTGCGCGGGCGGCGGAGCGATATGAGGCCTATATCCGGATCGACGATCGCTCACCGCGGGTTCTCTACAAGCTAGCGCTCGCGCGCTACAAGGACGGCAAGCCGCTCCTGGCGCTCCAACCGCTCCGGCAGGCCGTGACGCTCGACGACAAGTTCGTCGAGGCGCAGTACTTGCTCGGCCTCACGCTGCTCGATCGCGATCAGCTGGTCGAGGCGCGGCAATCGTTCGAGCGCGCCGTGGAAGTCGCGCCGGCGTTCGTTCCTGCATGGGACGAGCTCGTCGCCCTCGCCCGGGCGCGGAAAGAGCCGCGGGCCCTGTTGACGCAGCTCGAACGGCTCGCCAAGCTCGAACCAGACCGGCCCGAGCGGCACGTCGCGCTGGGGCTGGCGCATGCGGAAACGGGACGGACCGACCTTGCGGTATCGACGCTGCGGAGAGCCGCCGAACGATTCCCGGACGAGCCGCAAGTGTATACGGCGCTGGGACGCGTCTGGCTGAACGTGACGCCGCCAGATGCCCGCGGCGATCGGGTATCGCTCAACAAGGCGATCGAAGCGCTCGAGCGCGCGTCGACGCTGGCCCGCGCCTCGAGCGAGGCGCTCTCACTGTACGGCGAATCGCTCGTCCTCTCAGGGAACCTGCCGCGCGCGGAGCAGGTGCTCTTGCAAGCGATCACGAAGCCCCCGGTGGACCCCGAGACGTTCCAGCGCCTGGCGAACGCGGCCGAGCCGCAGGGGCACTTCGGTGTGGCCAGGGACGCGCTCCTCAATTACCTGGCGGTGGCACCGGAGAACACCGACGTCACGCTCTACGCCGTCCGTCTGGCCGAACTGTCGCTTCAGGTGAACGACCCCGCGACGGCGGCGATCTGGTTCGAGCGCGCGCTGCGCGCATCGAACGTCGAAACGCCGCTGCTCCTGTCGCGCCTGGCCGAGGCCCAGCTCCGAGCGGGCGACGAGCAAGCGGCGCGTCTGACCGTCGAGCGAGGCCTCACCCTCGATCCTGCTCACGCGCGTCTTCGCGCGCTCGCACGCCGCCTGCGGCTCAGCGCCGCTCCCGCCTCGGATCAATCGCGTCCCGCAGACCGTCCCCGAGGAAGTTGAGGGCCAGGACGAGGACCGCGATCGCCAGCCCCGGGAACACCGTCAGATGAGGGGCATCCAGCAGATGCGTCCGTCCGCCGTTCAGCATGGTGCCCCAGCTCGGTGTCGGCGGCTGCACGCCCAATCCCAGAAAGCTCAGGGCGGCTTCGGCGATGACGGCACTCGCCATGCCGAGCGTCGCCTGGACCAGGACCGAGGGCAGCGTTCCAGGCAGCACGTGCCGGAGCAGCACCCGCGGCGCTCGCGCACCAAGCGCCCGCGCCGCCTGAACGTGCTCCAACTCACGAATGCGCAGGACCTGTCCGCGTACGAGCCGCGCGTAGCCGACCCAGCCGATGACCGAGAGGGCGAGGACGACGTTGACGAGGCTTGGCCCGAGCACGGCGACGAGCGCGATGGCGAGCAGGATTCCAGGAAACGCGAGCAGCACGTCGACGACCCGCCCGATGACCTCGTCGAGCAGGCCACCGAAATACCCGCCCACGAGTCCCAGCGCCAATCCGACCGCCGCCGACACCGACACGACCGTCAGGCCAACCAGCAGCGAGATGCGCGCGCCCGCGAGCACGCGCGAGAGGATGTCACGGCCCAGCTCGTCGATCCCGAACGGGTGGGCCAGCGAGGGTCGCGCGAGGCGTAGCGCCAGCTCCTGCCGCGAAGGATCGTACGGCGTCACCCACGGCCCGAAGGCCGCGAGCAGCAGCGTCACCGAGACGATGGCCGCCCCCAACCGGATCATTCGTATCGAATCCTCGGATCCAGCACGCCGTAGAGCAAGTCGGTCAACAGGTTCATCGCAACATAGGTGGCGGCGATCAGGAGGATGCAGCCCTGAACCAGCGGATAGTCGCGAAAGCTGATGGATTGAATCAGGAGCCGTCCGACACCGGGCCAGGCGAAGATCGTCTCGGTGATGATCGCGCCGGTCAGGACCGCCCCGAACTGCAAGCCGATGATGGTCACGACCGGAATGAGGCTGTTGCGAAAGGCATGTCGAAGCACGGCGCGCTGCCGCGATGTTCCGCGCGCGCGCGCCGCCAGCACATACAGCTCGCTCAATTCCTCGAGGAGACTGGCGCGGGTCATCCGCGCCAGAATCGCCGCGAGCGCGGCGGCCAGCGTGACGGCCGGCAGCATCAGGTGCGCGAGCGTGCCGCGTCCCGAGACCGGCAGCCATCCGAGCTCGACCGCGAAGACGATCGCCAAAAGCGGCCCCAGCCAAAAATTCGGGATTGAAATCCCGACGAGCGCCAGTGTCATCGCCGCGTGATCGACGCGCGTGCGGTGCCGAACAGCCGAGACGATGCCGAGAGGAATCGCGAACGCCACCGCGAGGACCATCGCGGCAAAGGCCAGCTCGAAGGTGGCCGGCATCCGCTCGGCAATGGCGCTCGTCACCGGTTCATTCGTGCGCAGCGACACCCCGAGATCGCCCCGCGCCAGCCCCGCTATGAAACCCCCGTACTGCACCACGAGCGGTCGATCGAGTCCCAGACGCGTCCGCAGGGCGGCAATGTCCTGCGGCGACGCTCCCTCGCCCAACATCGCCTGCGCGGGATCGCCCGGGACGAGGTGAATCAGCGAGAAGACAAGGGTCGCCACCCCGACGAGGACCGGAACGGTCAGCAGCAGACGCCGAACCAGGTAGCGGGCCATAACGTCAGTCACGAATTACCACAGAGACCACGGAGCCCACATCGAACCCTAGCAGCCCGTGGTGAAAGTCCCGCTGCATTCGGCGGGCGCTGCATCCCGTCTGGCTGCGTTGCTCCTCCCTCACATATTCCCGATATGCTTGGTCGTCGCGCC
>JACOUA010000391.1 GCA_016178075.1 Acidobacteriota bacterium | reverse complement strand
GCAACAACGAGATCGATCTCGCGTTGCCCTTCGACGCCTACACGGACCTGCGTACGGGCGTCGATCCCGGTCGCGACAACATCGTCGGCACGGCAGACGATGGCGTCGTCCAGGTGTGGTCGGTGCCGAGAACGCATCCGAACTTCGGCGAGCTGCGGAGTCTCATCACGAACACGGCGCCAGGCGAGGGAGAAGACCGATACTGGGCGTTCGAGAGCACGGCGAGCAAGCGCTATGCGCAGGGTTGGTCGCTGCTCGGGTCGTACTCGGTGGACCGCCGCCAGGTCCGGAACAACGAACCGCAGAATCCAAACCAGGCGCGCTACAACTGGGAACTGCCGGAAGTCCATCAGCTGGTCCGCCTCAGCGGCACATACGGGCTGCCCTGGAAGATGATGGTCGCTGCGACCTACAGCGCGCAGAGCGGAGAGTACTTCAATCGCATCGTGCAGATCCGCAATGCGCTGAACGCGGTCATCGACGTCACGGTGGAAGGCCAGGCGGGCCGATACGACTGGGTGAGGCTGGCGGATGCACGTCTGTCGAAGACGTTCACGGTCGGCAGGCGACACTCGCTCGAGGGCATGTTCGATGTCTTCAACCTGTTCAACTCGAGCGTGGTGCTGCGACATGTGACCAGGAACGGCCCTGACTACCTGAAGCCGCTCTCGACGGGCGGCATCGATGCCGCGGCCGCCTCAGCGATTCCCGCGCCGCGGATATTCCGTCTCAGTGCGCGGTGGAAGTTCTAGCCATGAGGACGCTGCACCTGCTGCTGATCGTCGCGGTCGTGACACCCGCATGTGTTCGCGCGCCATCCCCGCCACCGTCGACAGCGGGGGACATCCAGACGGACTCCGACCCCAATTACCTCGGGACCTTCTCGATCATTTCACGCGATCCCTCGTCGGGCGAGCTGGGCTTCGCCGTGCAATCAAAGGCGTTCGCCGCGGGCAACCGGGCGGTGGCGATCAGGGCGGGCCTGGGCGTGATTGCGCATCAGGCGTCCGCCAACCCGATGTACGGCGCGATCGGCTTCGAGCTGCTGGCGCGCGGCTTCACGCCGCAGCAGGCGCTCGACATGATGCTGCGGAGCGACGAAGGTCGCACCTCGCGTCAGGTGGCGATCCTCGACGCTGAGGGCCGCACCGCGAGCTGGGACGGTCCGGGCGCCAACGACTGGAAGGGGCACAAGTGCGGCGCCAACTACTGCGCGCAGGGCAATATTCTGGCTGGGCCGCAGGTCGTCGACGCGCTCGCACGCTCCTTCGAGTCGTCCAGCGGACCGCTCGCCGAGCGGCTGATGGATGCGCTCGATGCCGCGCAGGCCGCGGGCGGCGACGCGCGTGGGATGCAGTCTGCCGCGCTGATCATCACGCGCGCGCTCGGCGGCGCCGGGGGGTTCAGCGATCGCGTAATCGATATCCGTGTCGACGACAGCCGTGCGCCGCTCGCGGACCTTCGTCGCCTACTGAATCTGTACCGCGCGGGGCAGATGATTACGGACGCGAACCGTCAGTTGACCGCCGGCGACCCGGACACCGCGCTCGGCACCGCGCTCGCCGCACGCGACAAGGCGCCGGACAACGACAATGCGTGGGTGGCGATCGCGAACATCCATCTGAAAGCAGGCCGCAAGGCGGACGCATTGGCCGCCATCAGGAGAGCCATCGAGCTGAACGCGGCGAACCGCCGCCAGCTCCCGAAGAATCGGAATTTCGAGACGCTGATGAACGATCCCGAGTTCAAACGCCTGACGAGTGGGAGTGCAGGGCAATGACACGGGGTTCGGCACCCGCGAATCCCGTCCTTAGGGCCCTTATTGCCGTTTCATCTTCTGCAAGATCGCCCCGAGCAATTTGATCTCCTCGCCGTAGGCCGTCCAGTTCCCCTCCCGCTGCGCCTGGAGCGCCCGCTCGTAGTGCGTGCGCGCCTCGGACGCGAGGCGCTCGAGCTCACGATCGCCGGCGCCAGCCGGCGCTGAAGGCTCGACCGCCTGATCGGCCGTTGCACGCGGTGGCTGCCCGCCGGCGGGAGCCGCCGCGCCACCGCCGAAGATCCGATCGAGCGCCGCTTCGAGCGTCTCATCCATCACGATTTGATTCTGGTGGGCCACGATCACTCGTTTCAGCTCGGGGATCCGGCCGCCCGCCGACCGCAGATACAGTGGACGGACGTAGATCAGCGACTCCTCAACCGGGATGACCAGCAGCGTCCCCCAAATCACTTCGGAGCCCTGCTGATTCCAGAGCGTGATGAGCGGCGAGATCACCTGATCCTGATTGATCCGCGCCACGAGCTGCCGGGGGCCGAAAACGACTTTCTGCTTCGGGAACTGGAAGACCAGCAGCTTGCCGTAGTGATCGCCGTCGCTGCGTGCCACCATCCAGGCGGCCAGGTTGTCCTTGCGGCGGGGCGTGAACGGGAGCATCTGGATGAACTCGGCCGCGCGCTCGCCGGGCAGCCGCATCATCGTGTAGTACGGCTCCATCGGCGCCGCGTTCTGCCCGCTCTCGAGGGCCGGCACCTCCCACTGGTCCTCTTTGTTGTAGAAGACCGCCGGGTTGGTCATGTGATACGTGGCGAACATCGCCGCCTGAATCCCGAAGAGCGCCTCGGGGTATCGGACGTGCGCGCGGAGCGCCGCCGGCATGTCGGAGAGCGGCTTGACGAACCCCGGGAAGACGCGGCCCAGCGAGGCGGCGAGCGGATCGCGCGGATCGGCCAGGTAGAACATCGTCGTCCCGTCGTAGGCGTCGATCGTCACCTTGATGGAGTTTCGGATGTAGTTGATCCCGTTCATCGCCTCCGTCGCGTACGGATACCGATCCGTCCACGTGTAGGCATCCAGGATCCACACGAGACGTCCGTCGGCGATCACGAGGTACGGATCGGGGTCGTAGCGCAGAAACGACGCGATCGCGTCGACGCGCTCCCGGATGTTGCGATGGAACAGGATGCGACTCTCCGCGGTCAGGTCTTCGCTGAGCAGGATCTTCAGCGATTCGAACCGGACGCTGAAGAGCACCTTGCGGAGGAACGTCCCGATCGCCACGCCGCCGCGGCCGTCGTAGATGCTGTATTCATTGTTGTCGCCGCGCGGGTAGTGGAATTCGCGCGCACGCGTCTTCACGAAGACGTAGTCGCTCGCGAGCTCGCCGAAGTAGAGGCTGGGCTGCGTGAGGGTGAGATCGACGCTCGATTCCGGCGGCAGGTTCTTGATGAAGAGGACCGGCAGACCCTCTCGCGTCACCTGGTTGACCGGACCGAGCGCCACGCCGTACCCGTGCGTAAACGTCAACCGCTCGTTCGGCCACGTGCGGTTCGGCAGGCTCGCCGAATTGAGCTCGCGCGCCGACAGCATGATCTGCCGGTACTGCCCGTTGATGCGGTAGCGGTCGTTGTCCACGGAGACGAAGTCGTAGTACGTGCGGATCTCCTGAATCTGTCCGAACGTGTCGAGCAGCGGCTGATGGTCCCACAGTCGCACGTTGGTGAGGGTGTCCGCGTTTCGGTCGATGTCCGCGCGGCTCAGGACCGCATCGCCCGACACCTGCCGCTCCTCGATCGCGCCGAGCCCGAAGGCCTCGCGCGTCGCGCGAACATTGTGGGCGATGTACGGGGCCTCGCGGGCCTGCTCGTTCGGCGCGACGATGAAGCGTTGGACGATGGTCGCGTAGACATTCCCGCCCATCCAGACGAGGAGCGTGATCGCGGCCGCTGCGAGGATCGGCCAGAGCTTCCGGATCCAGAGATTGGCGACGCTGAGGGCGGCTCCCACCGCCGCCGCGCCAAGCAGGACTCGAAGCGCGGGCCATTTCGCGTGGACGTCCGTGTACGACGCGCCTTGAATGATGCCGGATGGCGTGAGCAGCAGTTGAGGAACAGACAGGTATGTACCGAAGGCAAGCGCCAGGAAGATGGCGGCCAGGAGCGCGGATACGTGCATCAGCGGCCGGCTGTCGAAGGAAAGACCGACCCCCGGCAGGAACCGAAGCGCGCCGCCCCCGACGTAGATCGCGATGGCGCCGGCCAGCGCCAGGCCGGGGACGAGGAGGCACAGATCCCGCGCCAGCTCGAGCATGGGAAGCACGAAGACGTAGAAGCTCGCGTCCAGCCCGAGAAGCGGGTCGGCCTGCCCGAAGGGCATCCGGTGGCGAAACAGTTGCCAGGTGAGCCACTGGTTCGAGACGTAGAGCGAGACCAGCAGCGCGAGCCCGCCCGCGACGACCGCGGCCCCCGTCTGCAGGCCGCGGCGCCCGATGGTGACCTTAGCCGGGCCGAAACCGATCGCCAGCACCATGTAGGGTCGAAGCAGCCAGCGCACGGCGAGGCGGAGGTTCCCGAACAACAGGCCGAACACCACCGCGAAGGCCGCAAGCCCGAGCCACGATCGGGTGGTGACTTCGGTCAGAACGACCTGCTGATACCCTGTCTCACCCAGCCACAGCCAGTCCGCATAGAACGCGACGATCCACGGCACCAGCAGGAAGAGCAGGACCGCCGCGAGAACGAGGCGGGACACGAGCGGGAACTGCAGTCGGCGTATCGGCATGTGTCTGGCTTTCGGCTATAGGCTTTGGGCGGGCTTCTGGCCTAAAACCCAGAGCCCGAAGCCGGTCAATAACGCAGCGCCTTCAGCGGATCGACCCGGCTGGCGCGAAAGGCCGGGATGTAGCTGGCCACGGCGGCGACGATCACGAGGACGAGTGCGACCCCCACGAACGTGGTCGGATCGGTGGCGCTGACGCCGAAGAGCAGCCGCACGACGAGCCGCGACACGGCGAGCGCGCCGATCAAACCAAGCACGAGGCCGACCGACACCAGCCGCAGCGCCTGGACGAGCACCATCCGCAGCACTGTCGGCTGGCCCGCGCCGAGCGCCATCCGGACACCGATCTCGTGTTTGCGCTGACTGACCGAGTACGCCATGACGCCGTAGAGCCCGACCGACGCCAGCACCAGCGCCAGGCCTCCCAAGATGCCGAGCAGCACCGCCGCCATACGGGCCGGCCAAAGCGATTGGTAGACCAGCTCCCGCATCGTGAAGGGGAACGTCAGCGGCACGTTGCGGTCGATCAGACGGATCCCGCTCTGAATCGCGCCGAGCGCCGCTGGCGGATCGCCCGCCCGAACCACGAGCGCCATGACGTCGGTCATGTTCTGGGCGAGCGGCGTGTACACCGCGATCTGCGGATCCTCACCGATGGTGTTGTACTTCGACGTCCGGGCGATGCCGACAATCTCGTGGAAGAAGTCGTCGGTGTAGAACTTGAACCGCTTGCCGACGGCGTTCTGATTCGGCCAGAAACGATCCGCCATCGTCTGGTTCACGATCGCGACGTGCGCCGCGCCCTCGCGATCCGCGCTGGTGAAGTCGCGCCCGCGCAGGAGCTGGATGCCGGTGGTCTGGAAGTAGCCGGGCGCGATGGTGTCGGCGACCGAGAGGACACGCCCGCCGTCCTTCTCGTTCTCGTGGCCCTCCGGCATGATCGTCCTGAACAGCCCACCGGCGAGCGGGATGAGGCTTGTCCAGGAGACCGACTCGATCCCGCGCGTGCCCATCGCGCGCTCGGTGACCAGGCGGTAAAACTCCTCGCTGCGCGCATTCGAGTAGCCGGCCTGTCCTGGATTGACGTTGACGACCGCCAGCTTCTCGACGTCGAACCCCGGACTGATCTGATTCGCGCTCTGAAGGCTGCGGAGGAACAGACCGGCCGCCGCGAGTGCGACCAGCGAGAGCGCGACCTGAAAGACGACGAGGCCGTTGCTGAAGCTCAGGCGCCGCCGGCTCGGTCCCGCGCTTCGTGATTCCTCCTTCAGCGCGCTGACCACGTCGGCACGCGACGCCTGGAACGCGGGAATGAGGCCGAAGAGGATGCCCGTCAGCAACGACACGCCCGCCGTGAACCCCAGCACGCGCGGGTCGAGCGTGAGGTCGACGAGGTTCTGCGCGAGAAACGGTGGGCGCATCGACCAGATGAGGTCGCGGCCGATTGCGGCCACCCCAAGTCCCAAGATGCCGCCGATGAGCGCCATCAGGACGCTTTCGGTGAGGAGCTGACGGACGAGACGGCCTCGGCGCGCGCCCAGCGCGAGCCGTACGGCGATCTCCTGCTTGCGCGCCGACGCGCGCGCCATCAGCAGGTTTGCAACATTCGAGCAGGCGATGAGCAGCACCAGGCCGACGACCGTCATCAGGATGGCCCCACCGAGCACGAAGATCTGCCGGATGCCCGGGAAAATCGTCGCCTCGACCAGCGGGCGGAGCGTGACGCCTCGGCCCAGGTTCGGCTTCGGGTATTCCGCCTCGAGGGCCTTGGCAATCGTCTTCAAGTTGGCCTCGGCCTGCGCCAGCGTGACGCCGGGCTTGAGCCGTCCCGCGGCGAACAGCAGGAGCGCGCGCCGCTCGTCGTACCACGATCGCAGTTGCGGCGGCAGAAGCTGCGCGTACATCGTGAGCGGGGCCCAGAGGTCGGGGCTGAACAGCGAATTCACGCCGCGGAACCCTTCAGGTGCGACGCCAATGACGGTGAAGCCGAGCCCGTTCAATTTCACGGTGCGTCCGACGATGGTGGGGTCCGCGCCGAAGCGGCGCCGCCACAGGCCATGGCTCATGACCACGAGCGGGCTCGCTCCAGCCTTGATGTCTTCTTTGGGACCGAAGAACCGTCCACGCAGCGGATGCACACCGAGGACCGAGAAGTAATTGCCGGTGACGAGCTCGGCGAATGTCTGCTGCGGCTCGCCGTCGGTCACCATGCTGACCGGCGAACCGAACGTGTAGCCGGCCATGTCGGTGAAGACCACGTTGCGATCGCGGTAGTCGCGAAAATTCAAGTTCGAGACCGGGAGGGTGCCGCCGAGAAAGGTCGCCGTGTTCTGCTCGGTCGTGTAGGCGGCGACGAGCTCCGAGGGCCGCTCCATCGGGAGCGGGCTCAGAAGCACCGCGTTCAGGATGGTAAAAATCGTCGTGTTCGCGCCGATCCCGAGGGCGAGCGAGAGGACCGCCACCGCCGTGAAGGCGGGAGCCTTCACGAGCGTCCGACACGCGAACTTCACGTCCTGCCAGAGGGTGTCCATGAGGCCTCGCGAGAACAGTGGCCAGTGGATCGTAAGGACCCGGAAAGAAATAAAGGTGTCATCTTGGACGTCGATGCATCCCGCCGGGCTGCGTTGCTCATCGCTTACATACACCCGGTATGCGCGCTCTTCGCGCCTTGCCGGGCGGGCGCCTCGACGCCCAAGATGACACCTTTATTTCTTTCCGGGTCCTTACGGAACTGGCCGCCGGCCACTGATCACCGGCCACTGACTTGACCGACCGCGAAATCATCGTCGCTCTCGTGACCGCAGTCGATCGGCGGCTGCGGCGCCAGGAGCAGGCGCGCCTGCTGACGCGCGCGTTCGTCTGGTCGCTGGTCGTCCCCTTCGCGCTGACGGTGGCGCCGCTCGTCGCGCCCGTTCCGGCGTGGCTCATCGTCACGGCCCTCTCGACGTGGATCGCGCTCCTCGGATCGTCGGCCGTCTGGGTCTGGTCGCGTCGCCGCTCGCTCGCGCAGGCCGCCGCGGAAGTCGATCGCCGGGCGGCGCTGAACAACGAGCTGACCTCCGCGTTGTGGTTCGTCGAGCAGCACGCCTCGTCGCCGTGGATCGATTATCACGTCGGACGGGCTGCCGGGCGGGCCGGGAGGATTGACGCCGAGGCGCTGCTGCCCTGGCAGTGGCCCGAGGACGTCCGCACGGCCGGCGCGCTCGTGGCGGTGCTGCTCGTCGTCAACGGGCTGATGGCCATCGATCTCGTCCCACGCTCCTGGACGCGCGCGTGGCTGCAGGCCCAGCTGACCTCCACCTCGCGAGCCCTGAGCGAAGCCGAACGGCAGACGGCGCGTGAGATCCAGGATCTGCTCGAGCATGCCGAACGCCTCGATCCGTCGGTCTTCACGCCGGAAGACCGGCAACTGGCCAGGGAGTTCGCCGAGATCGTGCGCGATCTCGAAAACAACAGGCTGACGTCGCCCGAAGCCAGCGAGCGCCTGGCGCGAATCCGGAAGGCGCTCGAGGCCCTGGCGTCGCTCGAGCGAGCGAAGGCGCCGCTCGCAGCGCGCCCGCGGCCGGCCACCGAGAGCGACCTGAAACAGCTCGAGGAGGCGCTGAGGCGCGCCCTGGCGGATGCGAAATCCTCGGCCGGCGAACGCGGCGAGCCTGGCGAATCGGACGCGGCCGATCCCGATCGCGCGCGGGCCGAGGCGCGCGCCGACATGCGGGAAGCCACGGTCCGGCGCCTCAAGGACATGGAAAAGTCGATGGGCGGGCGCTCGCGCAGCGCGAGTGGACGCCAGGAACGAGGCGCCAGCGAACAGAACCAAAGCAGCTCCGAGCCGGGTGCCGGCCAGGACGACGCGCAATCGAGCTCGCAGGCGCCGGGTCAGGGTCAGATGCAGCCGATGGACGGCGACGGGCGGCAGTCCGGCCTCCAGGCGCGCGGGAGTCTCGGCGGCGGGTCGAGCGGTTCGTCGACGCTCGTCGGGCCGAAGACGAGCCTCCAGGTCAAGCTCCGACGCGAGCTGCTGTCGGGCCAGATGCCGGGGGACAGTCCCACCGGCGCCGACCGGGAGGAGCCGCGCAACCAGGAAACCAAGGAGGCGCGCTCGAAGCTGCAGTTCCAGCAGGTGGCTCCACGGCCACGTTACGCGCGCCCCGACGCCATGGAGCCGGACCAGGTGCCGTGGCCGTATCGCGATCTGGTCA
>JACOUA010000390.1 GCA_016178075.1 Acidobacteriota bacterium | reverse complement strand
CACGCTCGTCCCCACGGCCAACATCGTCTTTGGCGGCTCCGGAGCGAGCCGCACGGTCACGGTCACCCCCGCCGCGAATCAGAACGGCTCGGCGACCATTACCGTGACGGTGAGCGACGGCGCGTTGAGCGCGAGCGACACCTTCACCCTGACGGTGACGGCAGTCAACGACACGCCGACCATCTCGGACATCGCGAATCAGACGATCGACGAGGACCATGCGACGGGCGCGCTGGGCTTCACCGTGGGCGACCAAGAAACCGCGGCAGCCAGCCTCACCGTCTCCGGGAGCTCGTCGAACACGACGCTGGTCCCCACCGCCAACATCGTCTTCGGGGGCTCCGGCGCGAGCCGCACGGTGACCGTCACGCCGGCCGCGGATCAGAACGGCTCGGCGACGATCACCGTGACCGTCAGCGACGGCGCGGCGAGCGCCAGCGACACGTTCACGCTGACGGTGACGGCGGTCAACGACGCGCCGACGATTTCGGGTCTCACACAATCTTTGACGATCACCGAGGACACCCCCACGAGCGCGCTGACGTTTACGATCGGCGACATCGAAACAGACGCCGCCAACCTGACGGTGACGGGCAAGTCGTCGAACGTCACCATCGTCCCTCACGCGAACATCGTCTTTGGGGGCTCGGGCGCCAACCGCACGGTCACGATCACGCCGGCGGCGAATCAAAGCGGCCAGGTCACCATCAACGTGACGGTCAGCGACGGGACCCTCTCGACCGACAGCGACAACCTGATCCTCACAGTGACGGCCGTCGAGGATGCCCCGACGATTTCGGACATCCCGAATCAGACAATTGACGAGGATGCGAGTACGAGCGCGCTCGCCTTCACGGTCAACGACGCCGAGACCGCTGCCAGCAGTCTGACGCTGTCGGGCAGCTCCTCGAATACCACGCTCGTCCCCACCGCCAACATCGTCTTTGGCGGGTCGGGCAGCAGCCGCACCGTCACGGTCACCCCTGCCGCGAATCAGAACGGGTCGGCGACCATCACCGTGACCGTCAGCGACGGCACGCTGAGCGCGAGCGACACCTTCACGCTCACGGTGAACGCGGTGAATGACCCGCCGACGATTGTCGGGCCGGCCAATCAGACGACGAGCGTGGGCGTCGCCGCCGGGCCGCTCACCATCACCGTCAATGATGTGGAGACCTCCGCGGCGCAGCTCACGCTGAGCGGCACCTCGTCCAATACCGCCCTCGTTCCCGTCGCGAATCTGGCCTTCGGCGGGAGTGGCAGCGCGCGAACCATCACCGTCACGCCGGCCGCCGGGTCGGTCGGGAGCGCCACGATCACGCTCACGGTGAGCGATGGCACGAGCTCGACCTCGACCACCTTCAGCCTGACCGTCACCAGCACCCTCACGCTGGAGAAAACCGGCAACGGCCTGGGCACGGTGGGCACCACCGCCGATCCCAGCCGCTGCGGATCGAGCTGCACGGAGTCCTACCAGCGCGCGGAAACGGTGCGCCTCACGGCGACGCCCGACCCGCAGGCTACCTTCGCCGGTTGGAGCGGCGATGACGACTGCCTGGACGGCGTCGTCACGATGAGCGCCAACCGCACCTGTCGTGCGCGGTTCACGCACCTGCCGTCGGGCGGCCCGCTGGATCTCAACGGGGATCGCCTCGGCGATGTCTTCAGCTACGACGGCCCGACGGGGAACTGGACGGAGTGGATCGCCACCGCCGCCCGAAGCTTCTCGCCGACGACGGGCGGCTGGTCGCCGCGGTGGGTGATCCGCGCCGCCGATTTCGATCTCAACGCGCGCTCGGACCTGTTCCTGTACAACCCGATCGATGGGCAGTGGTTCCAGGTATTGAAGACCGAGAGCAGTTATCAGTACATCAACGGCACCTGGTCATCAGGCTGGACGACCGTTGTTGCCGACTTCAATGGGGATCGGCGGTCGGATGTGTTCCTCTACGACCCGATCGAAGGCTGGTGGATGATCGCGTTTGCGCAGCCGGAGGGCGGCTTTATGTATTCGCCGCGCGGGCAGTGGTCGCCGCAGTGGGACGTCTATCCGGTCGAGCTCAATGGCGATCGGTTCCCCGATCTCTTCCTCTACAACGCGGAGACGGGCCGTTGGTTCTGGGTGTTGAACGCGGGGCAGGGGCCGGGCATCGCGCGTCCTGGCCGGACCGATGCGGAGCTCTACGTCTCGGGCAGTTGGTCGGCGGGGTGGCAGGTGGTCCCGGCGGACTTCAACGCGGATCGGCGCACCGACTTCCTTCTTTACAACCGTACCAGCGGCGTCTGGGTGCAGGCGTGGACCAGCGCATCCGGCTTCGCCTATCCGTCGGGCACGTGGGATTCGAACTGGACGGTCCAGGTCGGCGACTTCAATAGCGACCGGCGCGACGACCTGTTTCTCTACAACGACACCACGGGCGCGTGGGTCGAGGCGCTGGTCGATGCGAGCGGCGCGTTCACGTATCACAGCGGCCGCTGGGATCCCGGCTGGCGGCTTTTGTCGGCGCCCTTTACCCCGAATGGGCAGACGGGCTTGTTGCTCTATGCCACCGCGAGCGGCACGTGGGTCCGGGCCATCCCGACGGGTCCGGGCACCTTCAGCTACGTGAGCGGCACGTTTGGTACGGGCCTGAGTCTGCTGACGGCAACTCCCCGGACCTGGTGACGGGTGACGGGTATCGCGCGCGCGTCTCATCGGCGCGTGCTTCCGTGAAAACAATCGAATGTTTCGTTAACATTGGACCTCGGAGCCGAGGCGCTGCATTTGAATGACCGCGGCACCGCCGCCGTCCTGCTGGAAGGTTTCCTGAAGAACCACCTCACCATGGAGGAGCTCGAGGAAGCCGTGGGGGAACTGAGCCGCACGATATGGCTCTCGCCGGCGGTCGTCGCCGAGGTGCTGACACTTCAACAGAGACCTGAAGATGATCGACTCCGGCCGTTCTCGCTGACGTTGCGGGAAGCCGTTTCCCTCGCCACTGCCTCGATGAGATCAGGGCGAGGCTCGGACAGCGCAGGAAGACTCGCGTTTGCCCGCCCGGCTCCGTGGGTTGTACCTTATGCTCATGTCCTTCGCGGAACTGGAGCTCGACGAGGAGTGGACGGAATGGTACGGGATGACGCCCGCGGAGCGCTGGCGGGAGAGCCTGAAGTTGTGGTCCTTCTACCTCCAGGTCGGAGGCTCGCTTGACCCCGAACCCGATTCGCACAGTCCTTTCGACCCTCCGCTCGCATCGCGTCCAGTGCCTGCTCATGGGAGGCCAGGCGTGCGTCTTGTACGGCGCGGCGGAATTTAGCCGTGACACCGATCTGGCGCTGCTCGCGGAACCTGACAACCTGGCGCGTCTTCGCGAGGCCCTGGCCGAGCTCCGCGCCGAATGCGTGGCGGTCCCTCCGTTCTCAGCCGAGTACCTGCTGAGAGGGCACAGCGTGCACTTCCGCTGTCAGCACGTCGAGGCCGCGGGCATGCGCGTCGATGTGATGTCCGTGATGCGCGGCGTGGCGCCGTTCCCGGAGCTGTGGACCCGGCGGACGACGGTGGAACTGGAGCCCGGCGAGCCGTTCGATCTGCTCTCGCTCCCCGACGTGGTTGCCGCGAAAAAGACGCAGCGCGACCGGGACTGGCCGATGATCCGGAGGCTGGTCGAGGCTCATTACGTTCAGAATCGCGTGGCCCCCACGCCGGATCAGGTCGCGTTCTGGTTCCGCGAGTCGAGAACACCGGCGCTGCTGTTGGCGCTGGCCACCACGTTCCCGGAGTCGGCAGCGCAAGCGCTCGAGCAGAGACCGCTGCTCGAGGGGGCGATCGCCGGCGATGACGCACGGCTGGCCGAGGCGCTGGAGGCGGAGGAGAAGCGGGAGCGCGAGCTCGACCGCCGCTACTGGGCGCCTCTCAGGGACGAGTTGGAGCGCCTGCGCCACCAACGGCAGATGTGAACAGACGGCTCATCCCCGTCACATTCCTGAGTCTCGTCGCTACCTAACGCTTCTTTACAATGCCGTTCGCCCTGAGCCTGTCGAAGGGCGAAGCACGGCGCGTTCGTGGTTCGACAAGCTCACCACGAACGGTTGTCAAGGAATCTGCGAGACACGACTTTAGACGAGCTGGCCGGCGAGCTCGCGGAGGAACGGCTCTGCGTCGGTGACCAGGCCAACCGCCTGCCAGGATCCCCGATCGGCGAGCTTGGTCACCACCGCGGGGTTGATGTCGACCGCGACTGTCCTGACCGACGCCGGGAGCAGGTTCCCGGTCGCGATGCTGTGGAGCATCGACGCGATCATCAGCGCCAGCTCCACGCCCTGCACCGCCTCGCGCATCTCGCGCTGCGCCGCCAGCATGTCGGTGATCACATCCGGAATCGGCCCGTCGTCTCTGACCGATCCGGCCAGCACCATGCGGATGCCGCGGGTGATCGCTTCGTACATGACGCCGCGCGTCAAGGTGCCGGCCTCCACGGCCGCTCGCAGCGACCCCGCCAGACGGATGCTGTTGATCGCGCGCATGTGATGGCGGTGGCCGCCTTCGACCGGCGTCCCGCTGTCGAGGCTGACGCCGAGGCTGGTCCCGAAGAGCGCGGCTTCGACATCGTGGGCCGCGATCGCGTTTCCTCCGAACAGCACATCCACGTACCCCTGTCGAATGAGCCGCGCGAGATACTCGCCCGCGCCGCTGTGGACGATGGCGGGTCCGGCGACGACGAGAATGCGGCCGCCGCGCGACTTGATGGCGCGCATCTCCCTCGCGATCTCGTGGATGACGAGCTTTTTCGGTTTCTCCGAGCTGACGGCGCTGTTCATGAAGCTGAAGACGTCGGTGTCGCGCCGCCGCTCGAGGGGAATCACGCGAATCCCCGCGTGCCCGACGATCACGGGATCGCCGCGCCGGACGTCGATCATGGGCCGCGTGAACGCGCGCCGCTTTTCGCGATCGAGCAGGATGGCCACGTCCATTTCGGTGCCGTCGACCGGCACCCACTGTCCGTCGATCCGGACCTCGGTGCGGAGGTTGGTGGTGCTGTAGAAGTCCGGCGGCAGCGCGCCGTCCTTCGGGGCGGGGCGCGTGTCGGCGTCGCCGCCGCTCACCAGCTCGGCGCCCAGCTCCTGAAGATGCGTGATGATGGCGGCGAGCGTGTCGGCGGTGGGGGCGCTGACGCGCATCCGCGCGTGGCTTGGCTCGTCGCGGTGGCGCCCGACATCGATCGAAACGACCTCGAACGCGCCGCCGAGATCCATGATGGCGTCGAAGACGCGCGGCAGCGTCCAGGAGTCGATGATGTGGCCGCGGAGCGTGATTTCTTCGCTGAGACTCATCATTCGTCGGTCGTGGGCGAGTGCGGTGTGTCCTCGCGAGCTGGACGGTCGGAACTGACGCTGTTGAACCTTACGCTTGTCCACAGCTCGCTCCGGACACACCGCACTCGCCCACGACGCATTCGTCCAGTCGTTATTGTAGGCCTTCGGGCGAACCCAAGGCCTACAGGCCGAAGGCCAGAGCCTTTTTTCAGTGCGTCATCGCGTGGAGCAGGACGTTGATCCCGAAGGCGTACCCGTTGGGCGAGAACTGATAGAAGAAGGCGGGGTCCTCGCCCTCGCGCTCCCATGAATCCGCGACGTCGGTGTTGTGCGTCATGACGACGATGACGCGACCGCGGGTGTCGCGAATGACGCGAAAATGCGGCACGGCCGTCTCGGCGCCTCGCTCGGACGTCGTGGTGCCGCCCACCCGGCGCCAGAACTGAATGTTGGTGATCTGCGGCACGCCGGCAATCACGAAGAGGCTCTTGAGGATCGGATCATCGGGCGCCACATCGACGATCGGATACTCCGAGGGCGGCAGCGCTTTGCCGATCTCCGTGCGCCACTGCTCCCAGGCTGCCTCGCCCCAGAAGTCGTCCACCCACAGGAATCCGCCCTTCAGCAGGTAGTCGCGCAGGCGTTCGGCTTCCTCCTCGGTGAGGCCGATCGTGCCGACATCCGACGCCATGGTCAACGGGCACCGGAAGAGCGCCTCGTCTGTCAGGCGCACGACCCAGTGGTTGGTCGGCACGCCGCGGTCATCTTTGCCGACGTAGGTCTTGGTCAGCTCGGACAAGCGTGTCATCAGGTTGATCTCGGCGTACGGATAGTCGGTGGCCCACCCGATCCCCATCGGCTCGAATCGCACCCGTTGATACATGATCCGGCAGAAGACGAAGCCGCGATCGGGAAGATCCTTCGGAGCAAATCTCGGCGGGAGACTGCCTTCGCGGAATCCCCACTGGGCGCCCGCGTAGCCGGCCGCGAGCAGCACCGCAACGACCAGCATCAGGCCGAACACTCGTCTTCGTCGGGTGATCATTTCTCGTTTATCAGCTGGTTCGGGAGCGCAGCGGGTGGCCGCGAGCGGCGGGGTCCCCAACGCGGCAGCCGCGTTGGGGTGCCTCGGGCGCCCACGGGCGCGCAGGGCCGTCAGCCGTGATCACGTTTTTCGGCCCGAGCACCCGTGGGCTGCTCGCGGACAGGACCCGAACGTGATCCCGCTCCCGATTCAGTTGAGACATCCCAGACCTTCATCGTACAACGTCCGTCGTCATCTCGAGCTCTTTGCCCTGCGTTTCCGGGATCCAGACCCACGAGATGGCGGCGAGCCCGAACGCGCCGGCCGCGAGCAGGAACGCCACGCCAAAACCGCGCGTCTGCGCAAGCGAGCCGACCAGCGTCGGCGCCAGCGCGCTCGCGACACGGCCGATGTTGTAGGTGAAGCCCTGGGCGGTCCCGCGGATGTCGGTCGGATAGATCTCTGCGCTGACCGCCCCGAACCCGCTGAAGTGCCCCGTGCCGAAGAAGGCAACGAAGGGGCCGAGCACCAGCAGGAGGAGCGGCGCGTCCGTCGTGGTGTAGAGGAACATGAACAGCGCGGCCGCGAGGAGATACCCGACGTAGGTGCGCCGTCGTCCGAGCGCGTCGGCGAAGAACCCGAACGTCACGTACCCGAACCACATCCCGGCCTGCATGACCAGGCCGAGCCGCAGGACCGCGTTCGGATCCAGCCCCACGCCGCTCTCGGCTCTCGGCAGCATGAGGTACGCCGGGATCCACAAGTTGAACCCCCACCAGGCGAACATGGTGCAGGCATTCATGAAGGTGAGGGCGAGCGTCTGCGTGCGCCACGCGCGCGCGAAAATCAACCTCACCCGACTCCGACGAATCGTGGGCCGCTGGCGCGAAGCGCTCCAGATCTCCGGCTCCTTGACGTATCGGCGTACCCAAAGGGTGAAGAGCGCCGGCAGCACGCCGATCAGAAAGACGCCTCGCCATCCCCACACCGGCATGACCAGCCAACTGGCAAGGTAGGCGGCGGCGTACCCGATCGCCCACGAGCTCTGCATGAGGCCCAGGGCCTTGCCTCGGTGTTTGGAGGGCCAGGTTTCCGACACGAGCGTGGCGCCGCTCGCCCACTCGCCGCCCATCCCCAGTCCAAGACCGACGCGGAAGACCGCGAGTTGCAGCGCGCTTTGCGCCAGCCCGCAAAGGGCCGTGAAGATCGAATAGAGCAGGATGCTGCCCATGAGCGCTCGGGTGCGGCCGTAGCGGTCGGCCACCACGCCGAACAGCATCCCTCCGCCGGCCGCGGACAAGAGGGCCAGGGACCCGAGCTGGCCGCCCATCGCCTTGTCGATGCCGAGATCCGCCATCAATGGGACGAGGACCAGGGCGTAGAGCATGACGTCGAAGGCGTCGAGCATCCAGCCGAGCGCCGCCGCAATCAGGGCGCGTCGCGCGTCGCGCGGCGCTTCGCGCCACCAATCAATCATGGCAATCATGCTCTTTCGGATTGGGGATTGCGGAGCAATCTGCAATCAATCCGCAATCGCCAATCCTCAATCTTCAATTCCGAACCCCCCGCCGCCCGGCGTCTCGATACACAGTCGATCGCCCGCCTTGAGCTGCAGCCTCACCTTGCCCGGCAGATCCTGTTCGACGCCGCCGCGAATCAGTCGATTGCGGCCCGGGGTGCCCGCCCGTCCACCGGCGGCACCGTATGGCGCGCGGCGACGGCGCTCGGAGAGGATCGTGACCTCCGCGTCCGCGAGCAATTCGTACTCGCGCACCAGACCATCACCGCCCGGGTATTTCCCGTCGCCACCGCTGCCACGCCGCAGGTGATAGCGCCGGATGCGGACCGGCAGGTAGTGCTCGATCGCCTCGACCGGGGTGTTGCGCGTGTTGCTCATGTGACAGTGGACGCCGCTGATGCCCGGAAGGCCGTTCCGGCCGCCCATCCCGCCGCCGAGCGTCTCATAGTACGCGAACCGCGCCCCGGTTCGTGGATCCTCGCCGCCGAGCGTCACATTGTTCATCGTCCCCTGACTCGCGGCAGGGATGCGATCGGGCAGCGCCTGCGAGAGGGCGCCGAGCAGGACGTCGGTGATGCGCTGCGAGGTCTCGACATTGCCGCCGGCCACGGCGGCGGGACGGTTCGCGTTCACGATGCTGCCCACCGGCGCGATGACCCGCACGGCGCGCGCGATGCCGGCGTTGTACAGGATGTCTTCCCGCACCAGACACCGGAAGGCGTACAACGTCGCCGACAGCGTGATCGCATAGTTGGCGTTGATGCTGCTGGTGACCTGAGAGTCGGTGCCGGTGAAGTCGACCGACGCTTCGTCTCCGCGAATCGAGATCCGGCATCGGATCCAGATCGGCGGCGATCCGAACCCGTCATCGTCCATCGCGTCTTCGAAGCGGTACTCGCCGTCCGGGATCTCGCGTATGGCATGACGCACGACGCGCTCGGTGTAGTCCTGCGCCGCGGACGCATACGCCGACACGCGTGAGAAGCCGTATCTGCGCAGCAACTCGCGCAGGCGTGTCTCGGCCACGCGGTTCGAGGCGATCTGGGCCGTGAGGTCGCCTTCGCGCTCGGCAGGCGTCCGGACGTTGGTCAGGATGAGCGCCATGACGTCGTCGACGATCGCACCCCGGCTGACGAGCTTGATCGGCGGGATGATGAGTCCTTCCTGATAGACCTCGTTCGCGAGTGGCATCGATCCCGGACTCATGCCGCCGACGTCCGAGTGGTGCGCGCGGTTCGCGACGTAGAAGGCCGGACGCGTGTCGCGTGCGCGCAGGAAAACCGGCGCCACGAGCGTGATGTCGGGCAGGTGGGTGCCGCCTCGAAACGGGTCGTTCAAGACGACGATGTCGCCCGGAGACATCGGAACGTGATCGATCGCCGCCCTCACCGAGAGCGGCATCGCGCCCAGATGGACCGGCATGTGGTCGCCCTGCGCGATCGTGTCGCCGCGGCCGTCGTAGATGGCGCACGAGTAATCGAGGCGCTCCTTGATGTTCGGGGAGAACCCGGTGCGGCAGAGCGTGACGCCCATCTCCTCGGCGATGGAGACGAACATGTTCTTGAAGATCTCGAATTCGATGGGGTCTATCCGCATCGTCTATCTGCGCGCTCGGAACACAACGACACAACGTCCACAAACTCACGAAGATCCAGACTGAGGGCCCGGAAAGGAATAAAGGTGCCATCTTGGACGCCGAGGCATCCCGCCGGGCTGCGT
>JACOUA010000056.1 GCA_016178075.1 Acidobacteriota bacterium | reverse complement strand
GTCGATGCCGATTACTGTGTCTGCACTATTCCATTACCGGTGCTGAGTGGGCTTCAGAAGGACCTCTCACCGCCGGTCCAGTCGGCCATTTCTGCGGCCAGTTACGATGGCGCAGGCAAGATTGGGTTGCAGTTCAGGCGCCGCTTCTGGGAAGAAGACGACGAGATCTACGGCGGCAGATCGTGGACTGCCCAGGAGATCGGACAGATCATCTATCCATCGCACGGCTTCCAGGGACGCAAAGGGGTGCTCGTGGGCTACTACCTGGATTTCAAGAGGACTATGCGCGAGCGGACCCCCGCCGAACGTCAGCAACTTGCGCTCGAGCAAGGCGCCCGCATGCACCCGCAATATATGACCGAGTTCGAGACGGCGTTCTCCGTATCGTGGCCTCGCGTGCCGTGGAGCCGCGGCACATGGAGATCGGAAACGACCGCGGCGCATGAAGCGCTGGCTACGCTCCGGCGACCCGACGGCCGGGTGCACTTCGCCGGCGATTACATGACGAACATGAGTTCGTGGATGCAGGGCGCGTTCGAGTCGGCCCGTGAGATCGCGATGGCCATTCACGCGCGTGCCCTCGCGCGCGGCTGAACTGCAGATTGGGCTTCGCGCAACTCTTGTCGCTACGATTATCGACATGCAGGGACGCCCTCGCGGATCTGTCACTACGAACACGCGGGAGGTTGCGGGTATGCGGAGCCGGTTGGCCACGAATCCTCTGGCCTGATCGTGGCCTCCAGGCGCAGTCGTTCCTTGAGGCCGTTTAACGCCGTAGCTGGCCGTTGCGTTCGAGCCGGGCGCCGTTTAGCCAGCGACAACATTTGAACATGGAGTTGGAGCCGAATCGATGCCGCCCACCTTTGTGCCTGGAGCTGTGGATTACGAAGGCGCAATGGCGCGGGACTTCAATGCCGGTCGCGCGCTCTCTGCGAATTCATTGGCGGTGTGGCGCGCCGCATTCGAGCCATACCTGACGCGAGCAGGGCGGGTGGTCGACGTCGGCTCTGGCACCGGTCGCTTCGCTCTACTTCTCGCAGAATGGTTCGAAGTTATCGTAATTGGTGTTGAGCCGGCCCGGGGAATGCGCGATGTCGCTGCCACACTTGGAAAGCACTGCAATGTGTTCTACGTTGGCGGCCGAGCCGAACAGCTGCCGCTCGGTCGAGAATCGCTGGCAGCGGCTCTTCTTTCCAACGTCTACCACCATATTGCCGATCGCGCTGCCAGTGCGCGGGAACTGAAACGAGTTCTGCAGGTCGGCGGCAGAGTTCTCATTCGAGGAGCGTTCGCTGGGCGCCTTGGAGAGATCACACTGTTCGATCATTTCCCTGAAGCGAAAGCCGTTTGCGAGCAATTCCCAACCCTTGAGGACACCGTCGCGAGATTCGCCGAGTTCGGGTTCGAATTCGAGGCGGTGAAGCGAGTCGTTCAGCAGACATGCGCGAGTTTGAAGGAATTGGCAGATCGGACTCGACTGCGCGCAGATACGACCCTGGTGCTGATGACGAATGAGTCATTTGCGGTTCGGCAAGCGGCGCTCGAACGTGCGGCAGCGTCGGAGACTCAACCAACGCCGGTCATTGATACGCTCGATCTGCTTGTGCTGCGAAGGGTCGCTGCTTGATCAGCGCCGAGGGCGGCGTTATGCAATTCGCTAAATTCGAGAGTCGCCGGGCATATCCGTCCGATGCCGAGGATATCGCCGGAGCGCACCTTGATTCGATCCACTCGATCGGCCCCAGGTTTTATCCGCCGAATATCGTTAACGATTGGAGCGCGGGGGTAGCGAGAGACCTTTACTTGAACGCTATGGAGGGTGGAGAGGTCTTTTTCGTTGCAACGGGGGAAATCGATGGCAAGAGGCTGGTTCTCGGTTTCGCGAGCGATTACCGCATCGAGGGCGCGACGCACGGGACATCGGTTTATGTGAGGGGTGTGGCGGCGCGGCGTGGGGTGGGCTCGGCTCTCCTCAAGTTGGCAGAAGCGCATGCCGTGGCGAACGGAGCCACGAGCATCCAAGTCGAGGCTTCGCTCGCCGGTGTCGAGTTCTACAAAGCGAACGGCTTCGTCGAGATAGGTCGTGGAGAGACGCAACTGACTTCCGGGCGTTCCATCGGGTGCGTGTTCATGCGCAAGATTCTCGTGCCCGTCTGAGTGCGATAAAGAGCAGACGGTCCCGCAATCCTTGTTGACGTGAACAGCTAACAAAACCAACTCCAGGGGCTGCCCGTCGAGCCTGTCGTGCTGCACGTCGACCGTGAGAAGCGCCGCCGAGTCGTAGAGCGAACGCATGTAATGGTTCATGGTCTCGTCCAGGGGTACCGACAATCCGAACCGGAGGTCAATGTTGATCAACGTGATCGAGAATTCGAAACGACGGCCCCGTTATTTGGGCGCGGTGGACGCCGCGGCCCTGCTCGGCGTGAGCCGCGGCTCGCTCTACGCGTACGCGAGCCGGGGGCGCATTCACGCCGAGCCGGATCCACGGAACCCTCGCACGTCGCGTTATCTCACCGCGGAGATTGAGCGCCTCCGCGACCGGAAGGAGGCTCGGCTGCACCCGGACATCGCGGCCAAGAAAACGCTCGCTTGGGGCATCCCGGTGCTCGAATCAAAGCTCACCCTCATCGACAACGGACGCCTCTACTATCGCGGCCACAATGCGCTCGGGCTCGCCGACCGCGGATCCTTCGAGGGTGTGGTAAGACTGCTCTGGAGCGAAGACGGACGGCTCGAGCTGCCGGAAGCGACCATGTCGGCGGCCTGCCGCAAAGCGCTCGGGGAGCTGCGGTCCTTGCCGCCCATGGAGCGCATGCAGGCTGTTCTGCCTGTTGCAGCGGCCGAGGACGGCGCGGCCTTCGACACGAGACGCGCCGCTGTCGCCGCCACGGGCTGGCGCATCCTCAATCTCCTCACGGCTGCGGCGACGCTCAAAACCGGCGCGCACGGGACAATCGCGGCCACGCTGGCAAAGGGATGGGGCGCACGTCACCGCGCGGCGCGGAGTCTCCTCGATCGCGCGCTCATCCTCTGCGCGGACCACGAGCTCAACGTGTCTGCGTTCGCAGCGCGGGTGGTTGCATCGACCAACGGCTGGCCGTACGACGTCGTCGCCGCAGGGCTTGCCGCCCTGCATGGCTCACGTCACGGCGGGCACACGGCGCGCGTTGAGAGCTTCCTTGACGAGGCGGGCTCGCCGGGCGCGGTGCGCCGCACGATGGCCGCCCGACTGCGCCGTGGCGAGCCCATCCCGGGCTTCGGGCATCCGCTCTATCCCGACGGCGATCCCCGAGCGCAGGCGCTCTTGTCGGTGGTCCAGAAGACGTGGCCGGACTCGAAGGCGGCGGCCTTGGTGCGTGCGGGTACAAGCGCTGGCCAGGCGCTCCTCGGGGACCACCTGACCATCGACTACGCGCTCGTGGTGATGCGGCGAGCCCTTGGTCTGCCGCGGGGCTCCGCGCTCATTGTGTTCGCGCTCGGACGCACCGCCGGCTGGATCGCGCACGCGATGGAACAATACGCGGTCGACCAGCTAATCCGCCCGCGCGCCGCGTACACAGGCGCTGCTCCTCGGGCCTGATGTGTTGATCGTCGAATCAAGATTGACGGTGAATCGCTCTGTCCGAAGAATCACGACAGGAGCGCGAGGACCATGTCTACTGCCGCCGCGACGGGACTGGAAGGTGTTGTCGTCGCCGAGACAGAACTCAGCGACGTGGATGGTGAGCGCGGGCGACTCATTATTCGGGGTTACGAAATCGAAGACCTCGTCGGTCACATAAGTTTCGAATCCGCATGCGCGCTCTTGTGGTCTGGCCACCTCCCGACCGAGCCCGAAGCCGACGGGTGGAGGGCGGGAATAGCCCACGGCAGACATGATGCTTTCGCGCTTCTCCCATCCCTTGGAAGAGCGCTCGATCTGCCGGATGGCATGGACGCGTTGAGAGCAGCCGTCGGACAGCTTTCAGCGAGCGGACGCGCCGACCACGACGTTTATCTGATGATTGGGGCGACTGCCGTGTTCGCCGCCGCGTGGGCGCGCCGACAGAAGCACGAGCCGCCTGTAGGACCCAGACTTGTCGCTATCCCACGCAGCTGATTACGTGCGGATGGTGAGCGGCGAACCTGTTGCGCCAGCCCGGGTAGATGCTATCGACGCTTACCTATGCTGCGTCGTGGATCACGGTCTCAACGCGTCAACATTTGCTGCGCGGGTCGTCGCATCAACGGGCTCCGATCTCGTGAGTGCTATCGTTGCCGGCGTCGGCGCCCTCAAAGGACCGTTGCACGGCGGCGCGCCCGGACCAGTTCTTGACATGCTGGACGCCATTGGCCGGCCCGAAAGAACGCGTCGGTGGCTGCTCGACGAACTCGCTGCCGGCCGCCGCATCATGGGAATGGGCCATCGCGTGTACCGTGTGCGCGATCCCCGTGCCGCCGCGTTGGAACGAGCGGCCACTCGGTTAGAGGCCTCGGGCCTCGGCGGGACGCGCCTCTCGTTCGCCAGAGCCGTCGAACGCGAGGCCGAAGCCGTGCTCGCCGAGCGGCATCCCGACAGACGCTTGCGTGCCAACGTGGAGTTCTACACGGCGGTCTTGTTGGAAGCGGCCGGCATTCCACGTTCGCTGTTCTCACCGACGTTTGCCGTTTCACGAGTCGCGGGTTGGTGTGCTCATTACAACGAACAACGGCGGCGTGGACGGCTGATGCGTCCTCTGTCGAGATACGTCGGCCCGACGCCGACATCGACGACCGACGGCTCCGCGACGGTCTAACTCTAAATCGGATCGATCCAGGGCTCACATACGGTGGCCACCTCCCACGAAGACCCGTTGTCCGGTGATCCATCCACCCTGTTCTGAGCTGAAAAACACGATCGCGTCGGCGACTTCGGCCGCGGTCCCCAGCCGCCCGAGCGGGATTCGCGGCAACAGCGCCTGTTCCAGTTCTGGAGTGATCCACCCGGTCTGGACAGGCCCGAGCGCCAACGCGTTGACCGTAATTCCAAATTGGCCAAGTTCGTACGCTGCGCTGCGTGTGAGACTCTCGAGCGCGAGCTTGCTGGCACCGTAGGTAATTTCGGACGGGAAGCAGTCCGCGCCATCAGTACTAATGTTGACGATACGTCCCCAGCGTGCGCCTTGAGCAACGTGTCGTCTTGCGAACTCGTGTATCAGCATGGCCGGAGCGCACGCATTCACGCTCATGAGGTGCGTGAACACCTGCCCCGAGAACGGACTCGCATTCGTCCACAATTCGAGAAATGGATTCCGGGTACGTGCTTCGGGCGGCACGAACGTGTCCGCAGCCCATGTCGCCGCGTTGTTGATCAGCACTTCCACCCGACCGAACGTGCGCTCTACGGCGTCGAACAGGCGTTCGACTGCTGTCGAATCTGCGAAGTCTGCTTCAAACGAGTGCGCCTCGCCTCCGGTGGCGGTGACTCGGGCCATCACCTGTTCGCACGTGTTCAGTTGTTGGGCGCGATAGAACGATTCGCCTGGACCGTCCCCTGTCACCGCTGGCGTGTCCGGCGATCGAAAGAAATGGAGGAACAGCTTGGCGCCAACGCTCGCAAATGCGATGGCGGCGGCAGTACCGATCCCAAATGGGTTGTTTGCTCCTGTGATCAGGACAGTCCGATTGCGCAAACCAGGATCAATCATCAGGCCCCTCCCAAAAGGCTCAACGTTTCTGAAGACAGACGCGCTACGACGGAGCCTGCTGACCAGGTCCGTTGTCATGCGCGCCTAGCAAGAGGAAGGGCCTACTGTTTCATCGGCGGGATGAGAAAGAGTATAGCGCCAGCCGAATCCACCGACCTGCGTTCATTCACGGACGCGATGTGGCGCATGTTCCCGCCCAGCATGTCACCGCCCTCTTGACGGCCCGGTGAACACGCCGTAGAGTCCGAGTCAGATGGCATTCGTCCTCTAGCTGGGGACCGCCCGTCGAGTCGTGTTCGCGTCATGTGACGTGTGTCCGCGCGGGTTCAGGTCGCTTCCCGGTCTCAACTACCCAGACAACTTCTGCCACGGCCCCGAGCGCCCGTCGAGTAGCCGCGCACACCGCGGCCGTGCCTTGCTCTTGAGGGATGGAGACATGACTCAAGACAGGGTGACCATGTTGTTTTTCGAGAGCGAACATTATGGCCTCGCCGCATAACTTTCCGCCCGTCGCGGACGTTACTAGGATCGAGACGCGCGGTTCGGATTGACGCCAACCACCGAGGACGACCGGCTTCTAGTAGAGGCGGCGCAGGCCGATCCGGCTCGATTTGTCGAGGTTTACGAGCGGTACGTCGACCGGATCTATGCCTTCGTCAGTCGCCGCACGGAGAACCGGGCCGCCGCCGAAGACATCACGTCGCAGGTGTTCGAGCAGGCGCTACGCGCGATTGGACACTTCGAATGGCGGGGCGTGCCTGTATCCGCCTGGCTGTTCCGGATTGCCTCGAACGCGCTGGCCGACCACTGGCGTGAGCGCGCCCGCGACGCGCACGAGGCGCCGCCCGACGTGCCGGATTCGCGCGATCTCGAGGACATCGACCGGCGGATCGCCCTGTATCAACACGTCGAGCGGCTGCCGGACCTGCAGCGGCAGGTGATCCGGATGCGGTTCGTCGAAGAGAAGAGCATCCGCGACGTGGCGGCCGCTCTCGACCGCTCCGAAGGGGCCGTCAAGCAGCTCCAGCTCCGGGCGCTGGAGAACCTGCGAAAGAGCATGGGTGGCCATGGCTGAACGCCCCCTGACCGATCGTTTGGACGAGACCGTCAACACGATTCTCGCGCGTGGCGACGCGACCGCCGCGCTTCGCGACCCCGAGCTGGCGCCGCTCGCCCGTGTCGCCGCGGATCTGCGGCATTACCCGAGCCCGGACTTCAAGGCGAGGCTCCGGGCGCAATTTGAACGGACAACGACCATGACAGCAGCAGTATCGACAACAACGGCAATTCGCGAAGGGTTCACCACAGTGACGCCGTACATCCGAGTGCGCGAGCCGGGACTGGTCGATTTCCTCGCGCAGGTGTTCGACGTGCAGGAAACGTTCAGCGGACGCGGGGGCGGCGGCGGCATGCACCGCGAAGTGCGGATCGGCGACTCGATGGTCATGATCGGCGAAGGGGGCGCGGCCGGCGAGGGCGGCGTGATGCCGATCAGGCCGGTGGGGTTTCACGTGTTCGTGAAGGACGTCGACGCCACGTTCAAGCGGGCGATCGCGGCTGGCGCGACTTCGCTTGGCGAGCCCGCCGACCGCCACTACGGCGAGCGCGCCGGGTTCGTGCGCGATCCGTTCGGCAACCACTGGTACATCGCCACGTCGCTGGGCCCGCAATCGCTCGCCACCGCGCTGCGGACCGTCACGCCGGTTCTCCATCTGAAGGGCGCCGCCGAGTACGTGGACTTCCTGACGCGCGCGCTCGGCGCGGTCGAGGAGATGCGTGCCGCGGAGCCGTCGGGCGAGCTGCGGTACTGTCGCGTGCGCGTCGGCGATGCCGCGATCGAACTGGGCGAAGGGGAGCCGATGCCAGGGTCGTTCATGCTCTACGTCGGCGATCCGGATGCGCTCTATCAGCAGGCAATCGCCGCCGGTGCGAAGTCGGTGATGCCGCTGTCGGACCAGCCGTACGGCCGCGTCGGCGGCGTCGAGGATACGGTGGGCAACCAGTGGTTCTTCTCGCGGCCTGTTACGGCGAGCAGCTAGTGCTCTGAGTCGGCTAGACCTCGATGCTGCCGAGGCGCATGGACGGCCTCGTATCGCGGGGCCTGGCTGTCCCAATGGTTGCGGCGAGCGAACGCTCAGTCGAATTCCGGGACATCCCCAGGTGAGACCGGTCCGATTCTTGTTCGGTCGCACGTTCGCGTGCTCCTGGAGCATCACGCGCCTGTAGACGCGAAGGATGACACGTTCGAGACGACGCCACTCAGTTGGGCGCTGTACGCATGGAGCGGCGGCCGGGAACACTGGGCAGGCGATGGGTACTACGAGATCGTGGAGCAGTTGCTCCGGGCTGGCGCAAGGGTTGACGACGAGTGGCTGAAGCAGGATGGGCACGCGTCGCCCCTCGCCAAGAGAATCGACGAAGATGCGCGGATGCGGGCGATCCTTGCGAAGACGCGTTGAGACGACGGCTCAGGCTGCTTGAAGCAGTTCAAGCCGTCTGAGCCAGTCGCGCATCTGTTTCCAATCGGCGAAAATTGAGGTCTCTGTATCTTAGAGGGCGAGGACGAATCGCGCCTTTGCCCTGCGTCGCGCTCAATCCCTGCGCATCACGAAGAAGTCGTACCCATAGGAATGGGAGTACTTATGCCACATGTCGATTTCGCTCTGCACTGAGTCAGCGAGTTGCTGCGCGTCCGTCTCGCCGTCGTGGTGGGCGCGGAACTCGGTGATTTTCTGCTGCAGCGGACCGTAGTAGTCATCCCACCAAGCCGCGGCCGGCAGCGGGAAATGCCCGATCACTTCGTAGCCGCATTCCGTGATCGTTCGAAGCCGAGACGGCACGTCGCGGATTGCTGGATACTCCTGCGCCCAGAACTCGCGGCACTCGGCCGGCGGATTTGGCATCCTCCAGCACACATCCGTCAGCGCGAGGTGCCCACCCGGCGCCAGCAGACGATGCCAGTCACGGAGTCCTTTCTCGAAGCCGACGACGTAGATTGAGCCCTCGCACCAGATGAGATCG
The DNA here is from genome assembly GCA_016178075.1 of Acidobacteriota bacterium. Classification (GTDB taxonomy): domain Bacteria; phylum Acidobacteriota; class Vicinamibacteria; order Vicinamibacterales; family JACQTH01; genus JACQTH01. The sequence continues at coordinate 9,883 of JACOUA010000056.1, read as the reverse complement.
AATGAACCAGGCTCGAAATCGAGTCGGTGCATATCGCCCAGCTGCGCCTCCACACGGTGTGCAACAGCGAGCGCCTCCGCCTCTCGGTTGAATTCCTCCACGTATTGTTGATGGTTGTCAATCGCCACGATTCTCACGGGCGCATTTTGTGCGATCACGCGCGCCTCAAGTCCTGTGCCGCCGCCGGGATTCAGCACACGCGTGTGCGGGCCGATTCCCGGCACTAGCGAAAGCGCGCGTAACGTGCTCGCCGTGTCGCCGGGTCCCTGCCGCGGCAGTCCCGTAAACATTTCGAAGAACATCGTGGTCATCCTGTCCTCAGTCATCGTCTCTGGTCCTCTCAGGCACGGCGCGCAGCACGGTCAGGAAAGACTCCGCCGGGCGCGAGTGCAGATTTGTTGTGAAAGGGGATCGAAACGCGGGACCGTGCGGGCACACTTTGCCCGCCCTGAGCGAGAGCTCGTCTAGCGGTCCCGATTAGAGGACGGAAGCCAGCTGCAGCGGAGTCTAGGCCAGTGGCCAAGCCGCGTCAAACGTGGACCGAGGGCATTCACGAAAGAACCTGATTCGATTCGTTCGCGGCTCACGAGGTCCAATCTGTTGAACGTTCAGACTCGCGATTCCGAGAGTGAAACGGAATCCCGCCGGAATCTATGCGCCCTCAAGGCGACAGGACTGGTCGCGAGCAATAGAGGGGTTTGTGAAAGATGCGAAGTCAACGCTCGTTCTGAAGCGCTCTGAACTCTTGATAACAAGGCGAACACTCGGCGAGGTGTTCGTGCACAGGATCGTCGATCGGGAGCTCTCTTTAGGCCAGAGCAATGAGCCTGTCACGCGGCGGGCAGCCGATGCGGGCCGGGTTGGGGTTGCTCCGCCGAAAAAACTCGTCGATTTCGTCACAGGTGAACATGCTAGCCGGCGCGCTTTTGAGCGAGGAAGTACAGCGTCGCAGGCTTCATGCCTTCCTCTACGACTGCGAGACCGGCTTGTTCGAGCAGCGACCGCCATCGCGCCGGATTCGGACGTGGATGGTGCGCGATCGGCGGCGCGAACACCCATGTCAACCAGTCGGGATTGACGATCAAGACCAGGAACTCACCGCGCGGCTTGAGGACACGCGCCACTTCCGATAGGCCTTTCACAAGATCGTCTCGCCGGAGATGGTCGATCGCATATGAGCTGACGACCGCGTCGAACTCGCCGTCGTGGAACGGCATGTCGCGCATGTCGCCGGTTCGAGTGTCGGCGCGGTCGGCGACGCCGGCGATGCGCGCGTTCTTCATGAACCGCTCGGGCGTGTTGTCGTCAATTCCCCAGTAGCCGCTATAAATATCAAGTCCGGTGACGGTTGCCTTTGGGCGCGCCAGCAATACACCGACGGCTGCCCGGCCCGAGCCCGCCCCTGCATCCAGTACGCGGCCGGCTCCAGACGCCAGGAAACGCGGCACCGGAAGCTCCATGGGCTTGTTGATGCCCCACGCGATGTTGATGAGGAACAAGCCGACGAGAGCCCAGATGCTGACGATGCCGGCGATCACGGTCAGCCACCGCGGCCATCCTCGCCACAGTGCGAGTCCGACGACGGCCGCAGCGAGCGCCAGCGGGATGGCGAGGCCGTAACCGATGTACCAGGTGTAACCGAAGTCGTACTTGAAGAAATCAAACACGTCACACCTTCTTCTTTTCAGAGGCAGTACGATCACCGTCGTACTGAAACACCTGGTCGAGCGGGACACGGAACACCGCCGCAATGCGGAAGGCGACTTCGAGCGACGGCGAGTACTTGCCGAGTTCGATGGCGTTGACGGTTTGCCTCGTCACGCCGATCTTATCGGCGAGCTCCTGTTGGGTCATCTCCCCGTGATCGAAACGCAGCCGCCGAATCGTGTTCCGGATCGCCGTGTCCACGTCAGGCGTCCCGGCGGTACAACACAATCTGTCTGGCGAACTTGACCGCTTCGGCGAACACGATGGAGAAGAGAATTGCCTGCATCATCAGCCAGAGGTGATTGTCCGGGTCGCTCAGGCGCAGGTGAACGGTCCCGATCGATCCGAACGCGCTCACGAGCAGCACATAGAACGCCGTGCGCGTTGCCTTGAGCTCGATCAACTGCTCGCGTTCGTCCTTTGGCGTCCGCGCGTCTCGTGGGGACTGCGTTGCGATCACGAGGTGCAGCACAACCTCCGCGATGATGAACACCGCGACCATGACAAGAAACAGGGCGAACCTGTTCCTGGCCAGTCCCGCCAGCACCATTCCGATGTACGAGAAGTAGGCGCCGAACACGACGACGAGCGAGACAAGCGAAATCCAGGCACTTTTTTCGCGGAACGACATTGGCGATCGTTCGTTGGTCATGGCTGCCGCGAAATGTATGAAATATTTGACTATATGTCAAATATACTTGACAGTTGCCATAAACGAATGACAGGCTTTCAAATGCCTATCCCTGTCACGGTCGTGTCTGAACCTTCTAAGTCAGCTGTCAGAATCCGACGGGCGGTCCCTGACGACGCGGCCGCAATCGTGTCCGTTCTCGCCATCGTCGCCGCCGAGCGAGTCCACTCAGCCATCGATCGCGTCTGGACGGTCGAGCAAGAGCGTAGCTACTTGGAGTTGCTCTCTCCGCGAGAAGTCATTTACGTCGCGGTCAATGAACGATCCGAGATCGTGGGCCTGCAGATACTCGACCGGTGGTCGAGTCTTGAGTCAATGGCGCATGTGGGCCAGGTAGGGACTTTCCTCTTGCCCGCTCAAAGGGGACGAGGTGTCGGGCATCAGCTTTGGAACGCAACCGCGTCTTTCGCTCGAGAGGCCGGCTACCGAAAACTTGCTATCCAGGTGCGAGGCACGAACACGCGTGCGCTAGCGTTCTATCGCGGTATTGGGTTTCGTGAGTGCGGCCGTTTGACGCGTCAGGTCGTGATTGACGGCAAGGAAGACGACGAGGTCTTGATGGAGCTTTTCGTCTGACCTCGGCCGGAGGCTCAGTTCATCGACATAAGAGGGCCTAAGGACTTCGTCGCTTGCTCACGAAGGACGTTCCAACCGACTCGCTGCTCGCAAGATCGTCGCGATGCGTTAAGACCACGTAGATGAGAAGACGACAGCTTCTGCCAGGAGGCCGAAGCCACCATGGTGGACTCGCGGTCATCGCTTGTCGATGCCGTCGGCGATTCTTTCCGCCTCGGCTTGCGTGAAGTTGCCGCTGATCACAGCCGAATCGCTGATCGGAGATCGGACAACCGGCGCCATGACGACAGCGCCATCGATGAGAATCGCCATCGGCCGACCGACATGAGCCGCAGTTGCCTGCCTCATTCTCTCCGCGCCTGCCGGCAGGAACTGCACCCTGACTCCGAACCGGTCTGGGCCGTCCTGCAACACCCAACTCTGCGCGATATCGTCGTTGTTGACCACAATCTCTGGATGCAAATAGATGACACGGCCCGAGTCGGCGCCCTGGGCGACCACCAAGCCTGGGATCGGCCGATCCTCGGCAAGTCGCACCTCGAACCGAACAGCCGCCAGGACGAATCGTGTGCCTGATCCGCTCGCGCTCGGCGTTCGACACCGTACTCTCGAAGCAGCCCCGGAACGTATGAGGTGTCAATGAGGATGTTGTCGTGGCGTTCGTCGTCGCGACGCCACGTACCATCCTCGCCATGGAGGAACTGCCCGCCAGCTCCAGCATTGCCGGTGAGGCGTCGGTGGCAATTACCCGGTGACCACCCTCAAGTAGGTGACGCGTCAGGTGGCCGCTCCCGCAGCCCAGTTCGACCACGAGACCATTCCGTTCGCGGACGGCGGCCAGCAGGGCGAGAATCCCAGGTGCGCACGCGTCCGCGTGGAATCCGAATCCCACGTAGTGCACACGGGCCAGATCGGCCCGATAGTACAAACCAGTTTCGCTCACGTCAAATCCTCAGCCTCGTCGTCGCTAACCGGACGGTACAAACATCGCGCCGTGCTGACCGTCCGATCTCACGTGAGCATGGCACGAAGCGTATGCGCCAAAGCCACAGTCGGATTGTCCGGCTGGACGGCGAACCCGTCCTCGACTGCCCAAATTGCCGACAGAACGGCCTGTGCGAACGCCCACTGGAGGACGCGTTCGCCGTCTACGCGCAACGCTCCCGCTAAACGTTGAAGGCGACCGTCGATAGTATCGGGTGATGCGAAGAGGTCTGGCCTTTCGATCGGATTCCGCAAGATTGCCCCGATTTCGTATTCGACATCCCCGATGACTCCTTTTGGGTCGATCGCGAGCCAGCCACGCCGTGCATCGTTCAAGACGTTGTAATGGTGCAGATCGCCGTGGAGCAACGTCGTCTGACCTTGCGACGCCGCCAGCTGCACGTACAACTCATGCCCGTGCACCACAAGTTCACGTGGGATCTGATCGCCGTCGGATGCAAGGTAGCGGTCGAATCCCTTTGCCCAATCGTGAACAGTCGGGCATCGCCTTTGTGGCGTACACCCGGACATCCGCTGAATCACGTCGGCCAGGATGGTGGTCGCCTCGCCATCCCGTCCGTCTATCGTCATACTGACGATGGATTCGCCCGGGATTGCCCGCTCGACGAGCACAGCTCCTTCAACGTACTCGTACACGCGAACGACTCCGTTGCCTCCGAATGCCTGCAAGACTTCGCCGGAGTGCCACTCGTCTCCCGGACGCTTGACGACTTTCAAGACGACCGGTTGGTCACGGCATGTGCCAAAGACAAGGAATGAGCTTTCTGTTTCGGCCGTGTCTTGAACGGTGACGTTCCACTCGCCCACGAGCGCCTCGACTCGCTGCCTCAAGTCTTCGCTCATTCGTCGCACCAGTAGGACTCTTCGTCGTGCCTGCCGAAGATGACGGTCCGTGCTGATCAGACTCGTGGGACAAACCGCGCCATGTCCTCGCCGCGAGCGGCATCGAGCGACTTGAGAAACGAGTACTGCGTTTTGATGTGTGTGTAACCAATCTGCTCGTAGAACTGATGCGAAGTGTTGCGAGCGGCGCTCGACCAAAGGCGTACGACTGAGCACCCCTGTTTCTTGGCCCATTCTTCTCCGTGCTTCATCAGCGCGCGCCCAATGCCCTTTCTCCGATGATTGCCGTCCACAACCAAGCCACCAATCACAACGAAAGCACCAGACTCCACGTATTCGGATATCGCTGCGTGCATCCATCCGACGAGATCACCATCGACTTCAGCAACCAGGAAATATTGATCCTGTCGCGACAGAATGCGCGACAGCCGTTGGGTAACGCTCGATGCCGTCACGTCGTACCCTAGCTGCGCCGTCAGTTGCGCGATGTCCTGTGCGTCTGACGTCCGAGCGGCTCGTATGGTTGGAACAGTCATCAACTCACTCCAACTTAAGTCCGTCACCGCGATACCGCATGCGAATGAATGGCGGTTCGATCGCCGTGACTTTGAATCCGAGCCTCTCGTACAGATGTTGGGCACGTGGATTGGCTGGAACGACGGAGAGGGTGACCGGAAGCCGCCGGGCAGCAGCCTGCTCGATTGCCTTCCCGATTCCCCCCGTCCCGATGCCTTGGCTCTGGTACTCAGGGAGCAGCTGGAGCTCGTGGATGTACAAAGAGTCTGGCTTCCACTCCAAGAGGAGGCCGCCTACAGCGCGGCCGTCACATTCGATGATCGACGTAAGGTACTCGCGAAATCGGCGGTCGAAATCCCTTCGCTGCCACGCCTCGTCCCAGCCCCAGGTGTTTTCGATTACGTCTCGCATGGTCTGGCAATGAAGCGCATACAGGAACCCGCGATCTTGTTCCGAGGCTGGCCGGAGATTGAACTCCACAGGGCTCTCGGGTGCAGTCTAGCGCGATCGCCCCAGGGAGTCGCGTGCGACACGCGTGCGGCTATGCGGCAGCAGCCTCGAGGTGGGTTATCGGTTCTTGAGCTCGTCCTTGTGGGCTGCCACCGTGGAAGAACTCAGCGGGTAGAAGGCGCCGGACACGCGCGAGCAGCGCTTCATTCGCCGCCATGACGCGGGCTTCATGAAGTCGGGCCGTTCGTCGGCGCTCGGTCCATCACTCGACGGCACTTTCTCGCCGAGGAGGCGCAGGTAGACGCTGAGCTGTCCGCGATGCTGAATCCAGTGGCTGAAGAGCAGCATGCGCAGAAACGCCGCGCGAGGCATCGCGATGAGATCCTTTCCATCCTTCACGCCCCGCCACATCCCCAGCATTGTGGCATCGTCGAGCTGCGGCAGGGTTTCCCGCAGGCAGCGAAGGACGGCACCGTCAAGCGATACCTGGAGCAGCTGCAGAGGGGGAAGCCAGCCGGCGTTAGCCGCACGTCTATTCGTGTCGCAGCGCCGCGATGGGATTGATCCGCGCCGCTCGTGCCGCGGGCAGAATGCAAGCCAGCAGCGAGGCCCCTGACAAAAGCGCAAACACGGCGACGTACGTCAACGAATCGGTCGGCGTGATGCCGTAAAGAAACCCGCCGAGCCCCCTGCCGGTTGCCAGGCTCAGCGCGAAACCGATCGCGAGACCGGCGGCCGTTAATCCAAGACCCTCGCGCACGACCGAGGTCAGCAGCTGACCGGACGAGGCCCCGAGCGCAATCCGCAGGCCGAACTCGCGCACTCTGCGCCGCATGTCGAAGGAGACGACTGCGTACTGTCCGATCCCGGCGAGGAGGAGCGAGCCGCCGGCGAACAGCACCAGGAACATTGTCAGGACTCGTACAGGCCAGATCATGTTGTCGAGTTGCGTGTCCATGGTCCTCAGGTACACGATCGGCGTTCGTGCATCCGCATCCCTGAGGCCGCGGGCAATCGCGGGAGCGATGGCGTCGAGGGCGCCTGAGAACCTGACGTAAAAGGTCGTCTCGCCCGGCGGGGCAGGCTCCTCTTGGGCCGACAGAAACAGGAAGTTGCGACGGTCGCGCCGGAAGCCGCTGAAGTACCCGTTCGGCGTGACGCCCACGACCTCGAATTCCTGTGACGTGGCGTCAGCATTTTCGGCGTCGCGGCCGCGACCAACCCACAGCGTGCGCCCCACCGCCGGCCGACCTGGCCACAGCGCCTCGGCCAGCTCCTTGTTGATGATCGCCGACCGAATCGCGCGCGGCGATTGTCGATCGATGAACTCCCGACCCGCGACCGGAGAAACGCCGAGGACTTGAAAATAGTCCAAGCCGACGTAATTACGCTGCGCCGAGACCGGGTCAACCGAGGCGGTGCTCCGAACGCTGGTGCTCGACCAGCCCGACTCTCGAGGCGGCAGACGCGCATACGTCACGCGCCCCACGCCTGGGACTCCCCGCAACCGCTCACGTACCCTGTCCAGGAGCGCGGCGTTCGCGTCCGGGCTGATCGCGCTTCCGGCCGTGTTGACCGTCACGAGAAGAAGATTCCGCGTCTGAAACCCGAGATCGATGGTGCCGACGAGGAACAGTGAGCGATAGGCGAGGCCCGCGCTCGTGAGCAGCAAGACCGAAAACGCCAGCTGCACCACGACGAGTCCGTTCGACAGCCTGGAGCGGCCTCGGACCGCGCCCTGTTCACCGGCCTTGAGCCACGGGAGCAAATCCTGGCGCCACGCCCGCACGGCCGGCGCGACGGAGAACGCGATCATCGCGACGACCGCAAGAGCCATGGCGTAGCCGGCCACCGTCCAGTCTGGAGTGAAATCCAGCGGCACGCCCTGACCGTCGGAGCCCGGCGCGATGACCCCGGCAGCCGCCCTCGCGACCCACCACGCGAACAGGCACGCGGCGACCCACGACACCGCCGAGATCGCCAGCCCCTCGGCGAGCAGTATCCGGACGATCCGCACGCGCGAGGCGCCGAGCGCGCGTCGAAGCGCAATCTCCCGCTGTCGAATCACCGCCCGCCCCACGAGGAGGTTGGCGACGTTCGCGCACACGATGATCAGCGTGAGGAGCGTCACGATGGAGAAGATGCCGAGGAATGCGTCTCCGCGCGTGGCCACCAGGCTGTTGCCACCGGCGACGCCGGAATAAGGGACAACGGTGACGGTGAAGGTGCGGGGCACTTCCGGATAGCTCTTCTGCAGTCGCGTCCAGATTCCGGTGAGCTCCGCTCGCGCTTGGACGAGCGACGTGCCAGGCATCAGCCGACCGATCATGCTGACCGCGAAGGTCGACCGATCCTGGAGCGAGTTGGACCTGCCGCCGACGCGTGAAAAACTGACGAGAGCGAGCCACACATCGGCTGGAGGGGCCCCCAGCACCGCACCCCGGAACGGCGGCGCGGCCACGCCGACAACGGTGGCTGGATGGCCGCTGAGAACGATCGGCTGTCCCACGACGTTCTCCCCGCCCTGAAAGAAGTCCTGCCACGCACGATGGCTGATCACGGCCTCCAACCCAGACGCCGCCAGTCGGGATTCGTCTTCGCTGAAACTGCGACCCTTGATGATGGGCACGCCGAGCGTCGCTAAATGGCTTGCCGTGACCAGGGCACCCCACACGGCGTGACTCCCGTCCTCGTGGGTCAGCGTGAAGCGGTCGTGGTCGAACCCGGTCAGCGAGCGGAGCGTGGTCGCTTGATCGACGAAGTCACGGTAGTTCGCGTAGCTCGTCCCGGTTTCGATCCGTCCATCGTCAGCTACCCACTTCAGCGTCACCAGGCCGGTGGCCTGCACGCCGGCCGCGGGCTTCGTGAGAATCCCGTGGGCCATGGAGAAGATGGTGGTGTTGCCGCCGATGACGAGCGCAACGAGCGTGACGGCCGTCGCGCTCAGTGCCGGCGACTTTGTCATGATCCGGCATCCGAACCTCAGGTCCTGAACGATCTGCTCGACGGATATCGGGACCCAGACGCCCCGGGTGTTCTCCTTGGCGAGCGCGACGCTGCCGAACGCGCGCCGTGCATCGCGCGCCGCGTCCTCGATGGAGGCGCCACGCTCCGCCCGAAGCTCGGTCTCCTGAGCCAGATGGAACCGGATCTCATCGTCGAGATCCTGATCGTCTCGAGCGCGCCGGAGGAGCGATCGCTGGACAAGCTTGAGCGCGAGCCGCAGCCGATGCCACAACATTCCGACCTCCGTCATGGGCGCCGCGTCATGCGGGACCCAGGACGCGGGCGATCGCTTCGGTCAACCGGCTCCAGCGTGTACGCTCGGCCTGGAGCTGGCGCCGCCCGGCCGCAGTCAGCCGGTAGTACTTCGCCCGCTGTTTGTTCTCGGTCAACTTCCACTCGGCATCGATCCAGCCTTGCTTTTCGAGGCGATGCAGCGCCGGATACAACGATCCGTGATCGACCTGCAGGACATCGTGCGAGCTGGCGCGGATCGCCACCCCGATGCCATGGCCGTGCTGTGGTCCCCACCGCAGCGTGCGCAGAATCAAGAGATCGAGCGTGCCCTGCAGCAGGTCCACCCGGTGTCGTGAGCTGTCCTTCGGCATGGTAGGAGACAATCTACCACTATTAGAGTCGAAGATCTACTACCTTTACCGGCGCCTCGACAATCTGGAGCGATGGTCGCGCTAGATGGTCATCACGAGGCCGGCCCCCTCGAGGCGCGGGCTCGCGGAGCGCGTGTCGGGTGACACGAGCGCCGGTCATGCGCTGGCGTACTGTCCCACACGACCTACACACAGCACCTGAGGGTTGAATCCGGTGTCCTGGGAGCAGGACATGCGCGCGCGTGTGAAAGCGGCCGAGGCGGAGTCGGGACGCCAAACGTTTTTGCGAAGTCTCGATCAATAATCGCGAATGGCCCTTATTCGCTATCTGAGCGAGGCCGAGCTGCCCGCCGGCCAACGAGTCCCCGACCCCGACAACATTCTACAGATCCACGGCGTCCACGTGGAGGTGATGCGCCAGCATTACGAGCTCTATCTGGAATTGATGCGCAGGCCGGGGCCGTTGAGCCGGCGCCAGCGCGAG
>JACOUA010000389.1 GCA_016178075.1 Acidobacteriota bacterium | reverse complement strand
TATCAAGCCGTCAATCAATGGGATGCGTCTCTGGGCGGGCCGATCGTTCGCGACCGCACCTGGTTTTACGCGACCTTCCGCTACGCCGATCTGATCAACGGCATCAGCCGGACGCCGGAAGACCTCGCGCGACTCAAGGCGTTCAAGCAAGACTTCGTGCCCTTCGACAACTTCTCGAAGAGCAAGCAGCCGTACGTGAAAATCACAACGCAGCTGGCGTCAAAGCATGAGCTCTCGGGATTCTGGCAGTACGATCGCAACAAGTTCGCCGCCGCGAGGGAACGGGACACGACGCCCGGCATCAACCCGCGCGGCGCCGGCGGATCGCTCTACAGCGTCAAGCTGAACTCGGCCTGGACGAACCGCCTTACGACACAATTCTCGGGGTCGTACAACAACAAGGGCGGTGCAACCGAAGACACGTTCAAGGACTTCGCGGGAGTCGGGCCCCGGGTGGAGGTGCACCAAAGCATCAGGATTAGTGGTGGCCTGCCGACCGGGACGGGTCTGCTCGTCCAGATGAACAACCAGGAGTCGCTGAGCATCGCACCGTCCTCCATGCTGGTGTTTCGCGGCGACCTGACCTACTACCACGAAGGGTGGGGTGGGTCGCACGAGCTCAAGACCGGGATCTGGGCGGCGCCTCACCTGCAGCGTGACGTCTTCAATCGCCTCCTCAATGACGGGTTCACGCTCGAGCGGGTCCGCGAGCGCGATCCGAACAACCCGGCGGCCGGCGTGATCCCCTTCATGCGGCGGTATCAGTCGCCCAGTGAACTGCAGACGACCGCGGCCCGTGATCGTGACATCGGCATCTACGTGCAGGATTCCTGGAAGCCGCATCCGCGTGTGACGGCCAACATCGGCGTGCGGGCCGATTTCGTGCGGCGGTTCGACGACATCTTCAAGATCGAGCGGATGAACAGCACCAACGTGGGGCCCAGACTGGGAATGGCGTATCTAGTGACCGCCGACGCCAAGAACGTGCTGCGCGCGTTCTACGGCCGGATCCACGAACAAGTGAACGGCCGCGACCCGATCACGACCTTCGGCCCGACGTCCCGGAGACAAATCCGCGAGATCTACGACGCGAATGGTGACGGCATCTTCGAGACCGAGGTCCTCACGCCGGCCGCGACGGCGGCGATCAACGCGCTGGCGTTCGATCCCAAGCTACATCAGCCCTACATCAACGAATTCCTGGTGGGGTTTGCCCGGCAGTTCCCTGGACAGATCAGCCTCGACCTGTCCGGGACGCGCCGGTACTTCACCGAGGGCTACGGCGTGATCGACATCAACGGCATCTACCCGAGCGGCCCGAATCAGCCGTTCGGCGGATTCGGCCGCGTCGATCCGAATCAAGGGATCATCCAGCAGCAAACCAATGCGACGTGGAGCCGGGTCGTGGTCACCGACATCGAAGCCATTCTGGCGAAGAGCATGGCGAACAACTTCCAGGTGTTGGCCAGCCTGACGCGCCAGTGGCAGCACATCGAGGGGACGTGGAACCCGACGGACCCGGCGCGCTTCATCCAGCCAAGCGCCTTTCCGAACAACCGCGATCTGTCGAGCCATCTGTTCGGGAACGGCGACAGCAACAGCCTGAACAACCTTGGCCGCGAATCCGGCGTCGCGTATCGGCCCTACTCCGTCCGACTCGCTGGCCAGTACTTGGCGCCGGGGGACGTCAGGGTCGCCGCGAGCTATGTGATCCAGGCGGGCGGCTATCTGGGTCCGGTGAAGAACCTCTTGGCGGCCGATCCGATCTTTGGCCCCGGCACCGTGCGGCTGGCGAACGGCAGGACGCAGCCGAATCCGCTGGCGACGGCGTACCGTTTTGCCTATGGGACCCGCAGCGACGGTCAGGTGCGAAACGAGACCACACGCTACCTGCAGGTCCAGATGGGGCGAAACTTCAAGTTCGGCACGCAGCAGATCGATGCGGGGTTCGGGATCTTCAACCTGTTCAACTCGGGGGCCTTCACGCAGTGGGACACCGGCGCGAACATTCTCAACAGCCCGTTGTACCTGTCGCGCTTCAACCGGCATCCGCCGCGGCAGTTCCAGCTCACTGTGACGTATCGCTTCTGAGAATAGGGTCGGGCGTGAGGCGCAGGAACAGCACATGACGCGCGGGATCCAGAGGAAATGGCGCTGTGCAATCTTGGCGATCGAGATCGTGTTTCTCGCCGCGAGTGGCCGCGCTCAGCAAGACGCCTCCTGGCCCTCGTCCTCACGACTGCGGTGGCCGACCTTCCGATCCGCAGTGGAGCTCGTGGCCCTGAACGTGAGTGTCGTTGACGCGGAGCGGCGGTTCATCACCGGCCTCCGCCGCGAGGACTTTTCCGTGTACGAAAACGGTGTCCGGCGTGAGTTGGCGTTCTTCGGCCCCGCAGCCGTCCCTGTCGACGTGGGGCTTCTGCTCGACGTGAGCGCCAGCATGACCGATAAGATCGGGCTTGTCGCCGAGGCAGCCACTGGCTTCATCCGAACGCTTCGGCCGTCCGACCGGGCGACGGTCATCGGTTTCGCGAACCGAATCACGGTGCTTCAATCGTTCACGGGCGACTGGGAACGACTGCAAGACGCCGTGCGACAGGCGCGGCCGGGCGGCGCGACGGGGCTCTACAACGCCTTGTACATCGTCGCCAACGAGTTCGGGCGTGAGCGGAAAACGTATGACGAGGTCCGCCGCCAGGCGCTGGTGCTGCTGTCCGATGGGCAGGACACATCCAGCCTCGTCGAGAGGGACGAAGCGCTGGTGGCCGTGCGGCGCAGCGGTGTCACGGTTTACGCGATCTCCCCCAAGCCGCGGCTGACCGCGAATCGATCGGCCGCGGACGCCGCCTTCATGTTGAAAGCGCTGGCGCAGGACACGGGTGGCCGGGCGTTCTTTCTCGAGGAGCTCAAGGCGCTCACGAGCGTCTACGTCGAAATCGCGGCCGACATCGGCCACCAGTACACGCTGGCCTACGAGCTGGACCATCGCCGCCGGGACGCCACGTTCCGCCGACTGACGGTGCGCGTCACCACGCGTCCCGATGCGAGGGTGCGGACGCGGCGCGGCTACTTCCCGACGCGGGATCAGTAAGGCGCCTTTCCCTTCACACGACTCAGAAGGTGAATCGCAGCGACACCTGCATGACGCGCGAGTTGCGCGAGCGGCTCGCCTTGCCGAAATTCTGATTCACCTGCTTGCCGGCCGCGTCGAACCGCAGATCTCGGAAGACCTCCCGGAATTGAACGGTGTTCAACACGTTGTACGCCTCCACGCGGAGCTGGAAGGCGCGCGGGCCGCCCAGCGCAAAGTTCTTGAAGACAGCCACGTTCCAGTTGTTCACGCCCGGCTGCCTGAACACGACGCGCGGGGTGTTGCCCAGGTCGCCGCGCCCGGACGGACGCGCGAACGCCGAAGCGCTGAGCCACCCCGTCAGCGGATCGCGCTCGCCGCGCGACAGTTCGGGATCGCCGACCAGCACGGGCCGCGCGCCTTCCTGCCCGCCCGTGAAGTCGAAGCCGTCCACGGTCGACATGGTGACGCTCTGCCAATCGCCCGCCACCCAGGCGTTCTCCCCCGACACCATCCAGCCGTCCAGCAGTCCCCGGACCATCGGGCCCCCGCCGATGAGGGCGGTTTACTACCAGATGAACCGGAACCCGATGCGGGACGTACGGGGCGCGAGGACGACCGTTGGCAGCAGGTAGTTCACACCCGTCGCGTGGCTCAAGGTTTCGGGGCTGTGCGCGTTCAAGATGTTGAACAGATCGAGGAACGCCCGCACTCGCACATGGCCGCGGATCGGAATGTTCTTCTCCGCGCGCAGGTCGAGCACGCGGATGTTGGGATCCCGATTGGCGTTGATCGGCTCGACGTTGACCGTGCCCGAGAAAAACGCGCCACTTGCGACGGCCGCCGCCGCCGAAATCGTCCGCGCGAAGTTCAGACCCGACTGGTGGCGGAACAATGGACTGAGCCGGATGCCCCAAGGGGCATCATAGGTCCCACTCGCCTTGAAGCTCCAGCGCGTGGAGTCTTCTTCGCCGCGCACGTTCGGGTTGTTGCGATTGAGACTGTCGGTCGTCCAAGTATGCCCAAAGCCCGCGCTCATCGACCACCGCCGGCTCATCCGCTTGTTGGCCGAGACTTCAAACGTCCTGTGCTGCTCGAAGGCCGTCCTGGTGTTGCCGATCACCGTGTTCGGCGGCATGCTGGCGAGCTGATTTCGAGGCAGCCCGAAAAAGGTCAGGTTTCGATCGTCGGTCGTCCCGCGCAGCCCATCTACGCCGATGTCGAGCGCGGTGAACGGCACGGTGTACGCCTCGAACGGACGTCCCGGCTGGAGGCTGAACCAGTCATTGTCCTCCGTCTTGTAGACGTACCCAATCCGGACGCCGAAGTCCGGCATCAGCTCGCGCTCCAGGAACAGGGCGACTTCGTGCGTGTACGGCTGCGTAATGTTTGGGTCGATCGAGATCGTCCCGGCCAGGTTTGTAGCCGTGACGGCGCCCTCTTCGCCCAGGTCGTACAGCCGGTTGCCGTTCCGGTCGAACCACTCGAAGGTGATGTCCTTGCTCGCCTGGTTCGGGTTGGCGGAGGCCGCGATGCCGGGCCCTGGATTGTGCCCGAAATAACCGTAGTTCACCTTCACCACCGTACGGCCAGTCCCTGCGAGGTCGTAAATGAGCCCGGCGCGCGGGGCGACCGAGTCCCACGTGAAGAACGTCTGCTCGGCGAAGGTCAGCTCCGGGACGGAGAAGGGGCCGGTTGTCGACGCCAGTTGCCGCTGTTCCGGAACCCAGGACCGATAGTGGTCGTAGCGGAGCCCGAGGTTCAGCGTCACGCGACCGAGGGCCCACTGATCGCTCAAGAACAGGTTCGAGTGATCCAACTTGGCGATCGCGAGCAGATGCTTTCGTGCGCCGTAGCTGCCGACCGGGCCATCGGCCGTCGGGAACCCGAACCGGACCGTGCGTGAGGGGCCGTTGTTGAACACATGCTCGATGTTGTTCGCCTTGATGCGCTGGTACCCGTTCCACTGCGTCTCGAGGTTGAACTCCCCGCCGAATTTGAAGCTGTGGCTGCCGGCCCAGCCGTCTTTGAAGTACGTGGCGGCTCCCGTCAACTGTTTGCGGTCGCGGTCCTGCTGCCAGCGCTGGTCACCGCCCTCGGCTACGCGCGTCCCGGTGTCGTGCCTCCACGGCTCGCCGCTATAGCCGATGAGTGGGAAGTAATACCCGAAGTCGCCGTACCGCGTTTCAACATACAGGTTGTTGCTCAGCGTGCCGTTCCACTCCCCCTTCCACACCCAGCTCCCTGAATCCTGCAGCCTCGTGTACTCCGGGCTCGCGTACGTGTAGGAGGTGCTGAACAACCGATTCGGTTGGATCTTCTGCCCCCACTGGTAATAGCCGATGAACTTGTGATTCTGGCTCAGTTGATAGGTGACCTTTCCGGACGGGTTCCACAGCCGCGTGTCGAACGTCTTGTCGAACAGGAAGTTCACCTGTTGCACCGCGTTCTTCTGATCCCGATATGAGAAGTACCACCAAATCTCGTCCTTCCTGATCGGACCACCCACGTTGATATTGGTGTCGTAGTACTTCTCGATCTCGTTCGACCCTTTGCGGATTCCGCGGGCGAGGAACGACTGCGGCAGGTTCGACCCCTGGAGGCTGTTGTTGTACCAGTCGAGGTAGACCTCGCCCTGGAAGCTGTTGCCGCCCGACTTGCCCAGGAACTGGCTCTGGACCCCGGGATGAGGCATCTCGGCTCCGTTGCCGGCTGTCCCCAAGAACACCTCCTCGAACGAGCCGTAGTCGAAGTAGAAGCCCGCACCGCCCGTGCCTTCAGTCGTGTTGATCCCTTCGACCAGCACGCGGACCTGTCCGCTATACCCGTAGGCGTTGTAGCCGGTCTGCGTGCCGGCCCGGTTGCCGCCCACATCGATGCGGCTCATCGTCACGCTCGGCGTCACCGCCAAAAGCGACCACATGTCACGCGCGTTCGGGATCGACTGCAGTTGATCGAGCTTGAAGTTCTGCTGGACGCGCGTCGCTGCCGTGTCGATGACCGGCGACTGACCGGTCACGGTCACGGTTTCCTGCAGCGTCGCAACCGTGAGCTCGACGTTAATCGTCGCGGTGAACCCGAGCGTGATCTGGATCCCTTCGCGCCGCAGCGTGTTGAATCCGGCGATCTCGTACGTGAGGGTGTAGGTGCCGGGTGGTACGGCCGGGAAACGGTACAATCCCTGCTCGTTGGTGACGCTGGTCTGCGTGCCAAGCATCGACGGACTGCCGGCCGTCACCGACACACCCGGCAGCACACCGCCGCTCGTATCGCTGACTCGCCCTGCAATCGTGCCCGTCGTGCTCGCGCCACCACCCTGAGCCAGGGCGGCCGGCGGTGCCATTAGCGCGCCCGCTACGAGCACCAGCATCAGAAAGACCAATCGCCTCATGAAATCCTCCTCCTTACTCAAAGTCCTGCTCCCTACCCGCTCTGGCGTTAGCTCACTCCTGCGTACGGTCCCCTCACACGGCGGCCTCACATCGAGCCGCGTCACGATCATCCGTCGCCACGCGATGAGAGCCCCAATGCCGCCCGCGTTCGGGAGATGCAGTCCTCTGGCGCCGACGATACGCCCGGTCCGGGATACTCTCTATCAGGTGGGGACAGTATCTTGGTCGGGAAAAGGCAGGATTTTAGAGGCTCCGGGCCGGATCATAGCCGCGTCGGGTTCGCACGATGGCATCGGGACGCGTGATGACGCGCACCAGCAGGTGGCGGAACCGGGTCTCCCACAGGCCGGCCGTCCTCCCAGGAGCGTCTGGCTTCGTGCGAGGAAGCGTGGCTCCGGTGAGATTGCGTAGACGGTCGCACCAGTCCGCCGCGGCGAGTGGGTCATCGCCTTCGATCAGGCTCGATGTGTCCCGTCCGTCCGACAGCACGACGAGGACCTGCCGGCGGATCTCCTCATACGTCCTCCGTTCACGCACGAACTCGTTGGCTGCGATATACAAGGCGTCGTAGAGAGCGGTCTTGCCACGGGGGCGTGCCTGTCGCACGCGGTGAAGTCCGCTCTGAGCTCGATGCCCTCCAGCTTGACCGACCTGAAGCCGGGCAAGGTGAAACTGAGGGTGTAGGTGCCGGGGCGCAAGTCAACAATGCGGTACTGCCCCTGTCCAGCGGTCGTCGCGGTCTTGACCTTCTCGATCAACACCGGGCTGGCCGCCTCCACCGTGACGCCCGGCAGCACCGATCCGCTTGTGTCTTTGACAACGCCAGTGAAGGCGCCTTGAGCGTCTGCGCCTGCCGGAAAACCCATCACGCACGCCACCACGAGACACGCCAGCTCCAGAGGAACCCACCAGGCCCTCCTTGTCATAGGTCTCTCCTTGTGCGATCTGTCATGGCTCCCGGGACGCTGAGCGACGAGCCACGCCGCACCCCATCGCCCCGGCGCATGCCCGGACCCTCAAGGCCTCTGGCGTCTCTCCCCTCGCCTTACCGGTCCGATCTTCAGCAGCCCGGCGACAGGGCTCGCGCGGCGTCTAGAACCGGACGACCATCGTCAGCTGCAGCGCCCTCGGATTTTGCCGGCTCCGCATCTGCAGGAAGTTCGGACTGTAGGTCGCATACGCCGTGCTGTAAGTAAACTGGTGGAACCCGCCGGCGTTGAGCGCGTTGAAGATGCTGCCCGCGAACTCGAACTGCCGCGTCCGGGCGAACCGGAAGATCTTCCCGATCTTCAGCCCGAGCGTGTTGATCGCCGGCGCCGGGATCTGCCCCGCCCCGCGCGTGGCATACGCGAAGCGGTTGCGCGTCGAGAGCGGGTTCGACTGGATTGTACCGTTCGGCAGCCGGAAGGTCGTCGGCCCGAATTGGGCGATCTCCGGGTCGCTCGCAGCCAGTTGCTGGATTAACGGACCTGACCACGGCCCCGATTGGACCGTCAGACTCGCGGCCATGCTGATCCCGCCGGGCGCCAGGTAGGTGCCGCCGAACCGCAGCGAGTAGTCCGTCCATGTCGGCCCATAGCTGAAGCCAGCCAGCGAGTTCTCTTCGTTGTTCCCTCGCGGCATCGGAATCAGCCTGTCGCTTGGGAACGCGCTCGGCTGGATGAACCGGGCCGGATCGGTCGGGTTCCACGTCCCGCTGATGTGGTGCCACTGCCGGTTGATCCCCACCATCGCCTGGAAGTTGTGCGTCATGTTCTTGGCCAGCGTGAGCTCGATGGCCCGGTAGTTCAACCGGCTCCAACTATTGTTCGTCTGCTGATCCATCCGACCGCGGTTGGGATCGACCCGGCCCCAGCCGCCGAACGGCTGGCCCGGCCCGGAGGGCCAGAACCCGTTGATGTCAACCAGCGCCCAATTGTCGTTGTAAACACGATTGAGCCATGCCACATCGAGGCTCATCTGCTGGGGGAACTGCTTGCGGAACCCGATGATGAACTCGTCGATGTAGGGCTGATGCAGGTCGGGCGCGAACTCCTGGCCGGCGAGCTGCGCCGTCACCGCGGGCGTCAGGCGGATGGTCTCGAAGACCCCATCGAGGTTGGTGTCGTATTCGTTACGGACCGACACCTTGCTGCCGGCGCCGAACAGGGTGACCGCATCCCGGCCCATCACCTGCTCGGGTACCCGGGCGTAGCTGGCGCGCAGCAGGTTGCGTGCGTCCTTCGTCACGAGGTACGAGAACCCCGCGCGCGGTTGAATCTCCGTGCTCTTCTGGCGCACGACATCGAAGATCTTGTCCACCCGCTTGACGAAATCCACCCGGAGGCCGATGTTCGCCGTCAGCCGCTCGCCGGGTCTCCAGGAATCCTGGACGTACATCCCGTAGTCGCTGTCCCGGGCCTGCCGCGTTTGGATGGACGTCGGGCTGGCATATTGGCGCCGGAACGGCCGCGTGCCCAGTGAGGGGCTGGCAAGATCGACGGGCACGCGCTCCTCGAGGATGAACCCGTTGTTGTTGTAGCGGGTCTCGAGATCGTAGACGTTGTGCGGCGCTGCGAAGAAGCCGATCTGGACCTCGTGCGAGCCGACCCACCCTTGCTTGAACCAGGTGAGATCGCCGCGGATGTTGATGAGCGACGCCGGCAGGATGCTGTTGGTCGCGCGATTGCCACCTTCGAGAATCCGCCCGGTCCCCTGGATGAGGCCGCCGCTGATGCGTGTCCCTCCGTAGATCACGACATTCGGGCCCGACCCGTCGAACCCAAACGCCTCGTACGTCCCAGCGTCGGCGCCGTGCTTGTTGTTGTACCCTGCCACGAACGAGGTGGTCACGTTCGACCCCCAGGCCGAGCTCAGCTTCGCGCCGATGAGACCGCCGCCGTTCGAGTAGGCCCCGATCGGATCGTAGTACCACTCCCAGTGGTTGGTACCGTGAAGCCGATCCTGCTGGTAGAAGACAGCCAGCTCGTGCCCGGTCCCCAATCGCGAGGTCACTTTCGCGTAGGGCTGGTGGTTCTTCACCTCGTTGTTGAACAGCTCGCGGTCCGGGAAGAAGGCCTTGATGTCGCTGACTTGCTTGTCGATGCGGCTGATGCCCACTGTTGTTTTCTGGAAGCGGTACGACCCGAAGAACCACATGCGATCACGCTTGATTGGGCCGCCGAGCGAGGCGTCGACCTGATTGATCGCCAAGCGCGGCGTCGTGCCGGCCGTCGAGACGCGCTCGCCGCCTCCCAGCTCCGAGGGCAGCTTGAACACGGTGGCGGCCGTGGTGTTCTCGGCGGCCCAGTCCAGCGGCTGCAGGGCATACCCCCCGGACCCCTTGAACGTGTTGCCGCCGCTCTTGGTGACGACGTTGATGGCCAACCCCGTACCCATCGGCGTCGAGGCGTCCACGCCGCCGGTCTTCACCTGAATATCGTCGATCATGTCGGCGCCCATCTGGACGTAGGTGGGCTGAAAATCGTTGTAGCTGCCGGCGTTCATCCCTTCGAGCTGCACGACGTGCGCGAAATGCTCCGTCGCATGGCCGAAGTACACCATGCGGCCGCTGCCATCGTCGAACGGCCGGGCGTTCACGCCAGGCGTCAGCTCCATGAAGTCGGTCCAGTTGCGCCGCGCGTGGATCGGCATCTCCCGCTGAAACTCGCCGTTGATGTTCAGGACGTTGCTCGGCTTCGACACCTCGAGCATCGGCGATTCGCCCGAGACCGTGATCGTCTCGGAGAGCGTCCCGATCTTCATCGTGATGTCGACGGCGAATGTGGCGCCGGCGCGCAGCAGGATGGCTTCGCGCTTGTAGGTCTGGAATCCCGCCAGCTCCGCCGTCACCGTGTAAGTGCCCGGCGCGAGATTGACGAGGCGATAGTAGCCATCGGCCCCGCTGACGCTGGTAACGGGGCCAAGCATCCCTGGGCTGGTGGCAGTGACCGTCACCCCGGGCAGCACGGCGCCCTGTTCGTCGCGAATGTACCCGCGAAGACTCCCGCTGCCGACCTGCGCGCCGGCCAGGGCGGGCACCAGCGTCGCCGCCGCCAGCATCACCACGAGAAGTCGTCTGTCCATACTTTCCTTCCTTTGTGTGCTCGGCATTGTGTGCTCTACATCAGGTGTCGAATCCTGAGATGGCATGCGCTTCCGCACGAAGTCCTGGGCGCCCGGCGCGCGGACGATGAAGACAAAGGGGTCCGTCCGTGGGTCGGGGTTTTCTGGAAGGGCGGGTCGTGTGACAGATGGGAGGTCCCATTTGGGTTGGAAAGCCACGGACCGGCGCACCCAGGAATTGAGGCAGTTCATGCTCCTGAAAGAAGACTGAGCGGGCAGCCTCGGCTGCCCGCTCGCAGACCTAGAACGCGTACCGGATGCCGATTTGCCCCAGCCGGGAGGTCGGCCCGCGGCGGAGCCCCCTCACCACGAGGAAGCTGGACGACAGGCGACTGTCGCCACCCGGGTTGACGAAGTTCGCCCGATCCGTGAGGTTGAAGAATTCGCCGAACAGTTGCAGCCGGTGGGAGCTCGGCAGCCAGATCGCATAGGCCACCCGCAGATTGAGCTCGAAGAAGTCGGGCCCGCGCGCGCCGTTCCTCCCGCCCTTGTTCTCCACCGTGATTGCATTCCGCCCAACCCCGCTATAGGTGCCCGGGGGGAGGAATTCATCGTCGAACCGGCCGTTCCGGTTGAGATCGAACTGTGAATTGGTCAGGGTGAACGGCGTGCCGCTCATGTAGCGCAGGACGGGGCTCACGGACAACCCCGGAACGTGCGGCACCTCCGCGGTCCCGCTCATCGACAGGAGGTGGGGACGATCGTCGCCCTCCGGTCCTTCGTTCAGGTCCAGCCGCAGGTCGTCGCCGACTTGCGTCGCGATGATCGAGTTGAACCCCGCATCCGCGTTTCCCCGTGCGCGCGAGCGCGTATACGACAGCCGGACGCCGTAGCCCCGGGTGAATCGCTTGTCGACCATCACCTGCAGGGCGTCGTAGGTGTACGCGCCGGCGTTGACGGGCTCCCACACGTTCTGCACGAACGCGGAATTCGGGCGGACGACCGGCGCCGTGCGCGCCGTGCTCGTACGCGTCGGCGGATTCAGATTCTTGCGCACCAGCTGATCGCGGTTCTCCGCGCGAATGTAATCGACCCTGATCGCCAGGTCGCCGAAGAACTGTCGCTCGTACCCGATCGTGTACTGGCGCGAGAGCGCCTCTTTGCGGTCCGGACTGTCCAGGAACACGTCCCCCGTGTTCTTCCGCAGCGTCCCGGGCGGGAACTGCGCGTTGAGCAGCGCCCGAGTCACCGTCGGCCCGTTCACGAGGAACGGGTCGGTCGGGAATTGCCCGCGCGACGGGCCGGGGTCGACGCCGGCCGCCGGGAACAGGACCGTGAACGAATCAGCGAACACCCCGCTGGAGATGAAGTTCCCCTGGAGGAAGAACGGCGTCTTTTGGTAAAAGAGCCCAAACCCACCGCGGATCACCGACCGCCCCGCGTCGTCGAGCGCGTAGGTGACGCCCACGCGTGGCGACACATTGTTCTTGTCGACCGGGTAGTCTCCTTGGCCGGCGAACCTGGGATTGTCACGTTCGTTCAAGGGGACGACCTCCACGTCGTACCGCAGGCCCAGGTTCAGCGTGACTCGCGGGTTCACCTTCCACTTGTCCTGGGCGAAGCCCGCAATGAAGTGCCCCTTCATCAGGTAATCGAGCGGGCCCGGGACGCGAACCTCCAGCCGCTCCGGGTAGGTGGTCGGATTGGTCGGATCGAACCTCCGATCGGTATTGAAGCGGAACGTCCCGTTCATGTTGCCTTGGGCTCCGATCCGCATCGGCGCGTAAATGTACTGCAGGCCGAACTTGACGTCGTGGTCGCCGGCCTTGTTCGGTAGGAACCAGGCGAACGTGTCGTCGAAGCCGTAGGTCGTATCCAGGCGGCTGCTGTGCCGCGAGCTCTGCTGGTCGAGGAAGGTCAGCATCTGTAGCGTGGGCGGAAGCGCGGCCTGGCTGCCGGTCTCGAAAAACGCCGGGTTGCCGAACACCACATCCTCCCGCGTCGCGTGAATCCGGATCGTGTTCACCTTCGTGCCGCCCAGCACTGAGTTGATCGAGCCTGAAAACGTCTTGTCGACGTCGCCTTCCTTCTCCCGTGTGGCCTCGGTTCGGGCGGCACTCGTGAGCTGGTCGGACTGGGGCGACCACTCCTGCAGCCAGCGCAGCGCCCACGTGTGGTTGGCGTTGATCTGGTGGTCGAACCGGGCGAGCGCGTTCCAGACGCGATCCTTCCACACCACGTTCTTGTTGAATTCCGGCCGCGCGGGGATGTTGACGGTGACGGGCCGGTCTTGCGTCACCCGCTCGAGGCTGAAGAAGAAATGCGCCTTGTTGCGCACGACGGGGCCCCCGAGCGTCCCGCCATACTGCTGCTCTTTGTTGTCCGGTTTCTCGAGGCTGAACTGCCGCGTGAAGAACTCCGCCTTCGTGATCGCCGCGTCCTTGAAGAACCCGAACGCGCTCCCCCGGAACCGGTTCGTGCCCACCTTGGAGATAGCGTTGAGGACGCCGCCCGACGCCGAGCCGAACTCCGCGTCGTACTGGCTCGTCACCACCTGGAATTCCTGCACCGATTCGATCGGCGGCCGCACCTGCGCCCCGCCGGCACCCCCGTTCCACATGTCGTTGTTGTAGCCGCCATCCAGGGCGTAGTTGGTGTTGCTGAACGGCTGGCCATTGATACTGACCGAGTCGGCGCCCCAGGAGGTCAACTGGGCCGCGACCACACCGGGCAGGAGCTGCATATACCCGGTGAGATTCCGGTTCACGGTCGGGGTGTCGATCAGCTCGCGCGCTTCCAGGTTGCCGCCGATCTCTTTCGAGGTCACGTCGACGAGCGGTGACTCGCCCGTGACCGTCACCGTTTCTTCGAGCTGGCCGACATCGAGCTGGATCTGGATGGTCGTCACCTGGCCGACCGCCAGGCGCACGTCGCGGCGGCTGTACCGCTTGAACCCCGACAGCTCGGCCGAGATCTCGTACACGCCGGGGACCAGCGCCGTCAGAAGATACGAGCCATCCACGCTACTGACGGCCTCCCGAAACTGCCCCGAATCCTGATTCCGGACGACGAGGGCGACGCCGGGCAGCACGGCGCCTTGCTGATCGACCACGCGACCCCGCAGTTCCGAGAAGTTCTGCTGCGCCAGCGCCGGCGCGGCGCTGGACACGAGGATCATCACGCACAGTCCGAGGACACGTTGCCGCATGCTGTACCCTCCTTGAAACCCACAGTTGAGACACGGGACCACCGCCAGCCGATTGGGAGCCCAGGAGGAGGCTCGTC
The DNA here is from genome assembly GCA_016178075.1 of Acidobacteriota bacterium. Lineage (GTDB taxonomy): Bacteria > Acidobacteriota > Vicinamibacteria > Vicinamibacterales > JACQTH01 > JACQTH01. The sequence goes on along the minus strand of JACOUA010000389.1, from coordinate 6,884 downwards.
GCCGCGCGAAGGGGAACGTGCGGCGGTCCCGTGTCGCGGACGATACGCCGCGCCCGGGACGTGCTCCATCAGGTCAAAACGGTATTTTCGGCACAAAAGGGCTGGATCCTGGTTGTGCTGTCCTGGAGTTGAGAAGGCTGAAAGAAAAGCCGTCCGGCCTGGCGATCTTGGCGTTGTCCGGACGCGCGACGATACCCCGCGCTCAGGGCGCGCTCCATCAGGTCTGGGCGGTATTCTCGTCAGGAAACGACGGCAGTCTGCCGGCTTCCCGCCCGGAGCCGAGCGGCATCGACCAGCATGCGGCCGGCCCACTCATACACATTGTGCCCAGCCACCTGCGCTCGCATCGCTCGCATTCGCCTGCGCTGCTCGGCGACTGGCATCGAGAGCGCATCCGCGAGCGCATCCGCAACTCCATCGACGTCGTACGGGTTCACGATGAGGGCCTCGGTCAGGTCGAGCGCGGCGCCCGCGAAGCGACTGAGCAGCAACACACCTTGTTCATCGTCGCGTGCCGCGACGAATTCCTTGGCCACGAGGTTCATGCCGTCATCCAGGCTCCCGACGTAACACACGTCCGCTGCCCGATAGAAACGAAACACCTCCGCCGGCTCGACGTACCGATCGACATAAACGACCGGCGTGGAATCCTGGCGGCCGTATCGAGTATTGATTGTCTCGACCCGCGCGCGGACACGCTCCGCGAGATCCCGGTATCGCTGGATGAACATGCGGCTCGGTGCCGCAATCTGCAGAAACACCATCCGTCCTCGCGTGTAGAGGCCTCTGCCCAGCAGACGCTCGATCGCCGTCAGGCGCTCTTCGATGCCCTTCGTATAGTCGAGACGATCGACCGACACGACGAGATGCGTCCGGGATCCAATCCCAAGCTCGGCCCGCACCGTACGCCGGCACGTCTCGATCGTCCCAACGCCGCTCGCCCAGTGGTTGGGCCACTCAATTGAAATCGGATATGAACGGACGAGGGTCGGACCACCCCGATGCACAATCGCCCGGTCCTCACCTCGGGGCCGCGCCTCGAGCGTGTGCTCGACGGCCGCGACGAAGTTGTCGCGGTGTCGTGGCGTCTGGAAGCCCACGATGCTGCTTCCGAGCAGCCCGTCCAACAGTTCCTCGCCGTACGGGCAGATAGCGAAGCGTTCGGCGCTTGGCCAGGGTATGTGCCAGAAGGTGAGGATCGTGGCGTGCGGAAGCCGCCGCCGCAGCATCCGCGGAACCAGTGCCAGGTGGTAATCCTGGACGAGCACGACGGGATCCGGGGACTGGGCCTGGGCCACCACCGTGTCGGTGAATCGGCGGTTCACCCGCTCGTAATGAGCCCAATCGTTTCGCCGAAACACGGGGGCGGCAGAAACGAGGTGGCACAGGGGCCACAATCCTTCATTGGCGAAGCCGTGGTAGTAGCCGCGCTCTTCCTCCGGTGTGAGCCACACGCGCCCCAACAGGTAGGAGCAATGACCCGTTGCGATTCTGACGCGGCCTGCCCGATCGGCCGTGATCCGATCGGCTGACCCGCTGCCATGCGCCACCCAGACCCCGGAGCAGGCCCGCGCAACCGGATGGAGCGCCGTCACCACGCCACCAACCGGCCGACGAGCGACGACGGTACCATCGGGCTGCAGCTCATGGACGCACGGTTCCCTGTTCGAGACGACAATGATCTGCCGGCCTGTCAGATGCGCGTCGATGGCCGCCCGCAGACTGGCTTCCGTCCACGGTTCGTCCCCTGTGCCTTCGCTGGCGTCGCGAGCAGGGGCCTGCTCGATGAGACCTTCGTCCCATGGTTTGAGAGCGGCTCCCCGTGACCGGCCGGGGCCGCGCGCCAGGCAGTCGATGGCCACCGCGGTCCCGACGATGGCGGCCGACGCCACCCGTACCAATTCGCCCGATCCGGCGAGAACCTGCATGGCGAGCAACTTCGCAAGACTGGTCATCTGAGATCAGGTCATGACATTGGGCCGTCGGACGATGGGCTGCCGGCGGGCGCGGTCCCGACGGCGAGCTTCACGCACGATTCCGACGAGTTCTTCCAGCCAGCCCGCGATGCCCGCCGTCGCGGCGAGGCGTGCGCCGGGCATCCTGGTCGCAGGTGATGGCCGTGCCCATGTGGAATCCGACTCGATCGCAATCGGCACGTCGACCTGCTTCAGCAGGGTCATGTCGTCTTTTCTCGACCCGACGCCTATCGTGATCAACGCCTCCCGCGCGCGTCGGTACAACGCGGTTAACAAGCCGATCCCGGGACCAGGGTCAACCGGAGATCCGACATAGTCGTACGGCCCGCTGTTCGTGCAGGCGAGGTGCGCCGCGTGAAGAGCTCTCCGCAGACGTCCGCGCGCGGACGAGCCGCCGTCGATGATGCGAAACAGCTCGCCGTATTCCCGCAGCTTCGCGAGGCGCGCCCGCAGGAGCGACAGTTGACACTCGAACGCGACCTGCTCGACCGACATGTCGCTGAACCCCAGAACCTCGATGCCCAGGCGGTTGGCCGCGCGGTGAAGAATGTCGATCACGTCGGCGTACGGGCGGCCGTACTCGATCGCCTGATACCCGGCGACCTCACGCGCGTAGGGCACGTCGAACGGAAAATAGCGCTGTGGCACGAACACGCCCGCGCCGTTCTCGCAGATGAACGGATGAAAGATGCCCCAGTCCTGCCGCACCGCTTCGAGCTCCGCGCGCGTCTTGCTGGAACAAAACACAAGCGCGATCTGCTCGCTCGCGAGCCGTTCGTCGGCCTCGATGACGGCCGCGCGCGAGCGTGGCCCATCGAGGAGGGCATCGTCGACGTCGGAAAACACGACCACTGGAGTGTCCATATGTCACGCTCCCGATTCCGCACGATAGCCCGGCCACGAACGGCCGCCCATCCCGTCGACGCCCTATTTTCGATGCGGCGATTAGGGAGAGCCGTGTCCGTGCCGCCAAGCGCCCCGGCACTGCTGCGCACGCTCATCGATCGCGTCCTCGAAGGCCGCGTGGATCGCGCGTACGGTCTGCCGCCACTCGAACTGCCGAGCTCGCGCCAGACCACGCGCGACGAGATTTGCGGCAAGGCCGTCCTCCGTGAGCACACGATCGAGTGCCGTGACGATCGAGTCGACATCCTCTGGAGCGATCAGCATGGCCGCGTCGCGGACCAATTCCGGGAGCGCGCCCCGGTTGGTCGCCACCACCGGAATCCCCAAAGACATGGCTTCGAGCGCCGGCATCCCGAAGCCTTCCTCGTAGGAAGGCAGCACCAACACTCGGGCGCCGGCGTAGACTCGCTGTCGGTCTTGCTCGCCAACGTAGCCGAGATACTCCACGTGCCCGGCGAAGGGGGCTCGTGCGATCGCGTCGAGCCACGGCTGCGCTTCGGGGCCCGCTCTGCCGGCCAAGACGAGATTCGGGACGTTCGGACGCCGCGCCAGCAGCCGGCCGTAGGCTTCTAGCAGCCCGCCCACGTTCTTTCGAGGCTCGAGCGTTCCGATGAACAGGACGTACCCGCCCTTCTCGACACGCTCAGAAACCGGATCGCGCCATTCGGGCGCACCCGGCGGACAGACGAGGACGCGGCGGCACGGCACGCCGAGTCGATCGATCACTTCGGTGGCGGTGTACTGCGATGGAACGACGACGCGGCTGGCGCGGCGGGCGTGTGGGCCAGCCAGTCTCGGGTAGTCACGCCGGATCTCGCGCTCGGTGCGCTCGGGATGGCGTAGGAAGTCGAGGTCGTGAACCATCACTACCTGCGCGGCGCCCCGTGTCGGCAGCAATAGCGGATGCGGCGAGAACGCGAGGTCGTAGCGACGATGGGTGACCAGCTCGATGGGCGGCCATTCGAGCTGATGCCAGGCGAAGTTCAGCACGCTGACGGGCACCCGGTGATCGGAGACGCGCGCCCCCGGGCAGTCGGATCCGACGCTCGATTCCGGACGATCCTTCCACGAGCTGGTAAAAAGGGTCAGGGAATCGTCGGGATACTGCAGGACCAGGGCCCGGGCTGTCTGGTGCACGTATTCTCCGACGCCCGAGCGATCGCGGAGGGCTGGACGGTAGTCCATGACGATTCGCATGCGGGTCCGTTCGTTCAGTAGATGGGCTGAAGCGTGACGAACAGACAGATGAACAACGCGAGAAAGAGCGACGCGGCGATCAGGATCGTTTCGTGCAAGCGTGCTGACTTGCACCCGCCGATGAGCATGAAGGCAGGAAAAAGAACGGCTGCGTAACGCCCGACGCCCTCCAGCGCATTGCTGCTGAGGGGGACGAGCAAACTGACGAGGACATACGCGCCCAAGGCGACACCGAGCCGTTTGAAGATCGCCGGCGTGAGTCCGAGAAAGAGCAGGGCGGCGACGCCATGGAACAGGCGGAAAGGTGCCATGGCCGAGACAAAGAAGTAGCCGTAGGCCCCGTGATCGACGAGCCGCCCGATCATCTTGAGGAGCTGCTCCCACGGTGGGTGGCCAAGCGAGTAGCCCCAGTGGGCTTCCGCAGACAGCCACGCGAGTGGGTTTCCCGAAAGGCCAAACACGTACGCGCAATAGGCCGCCAGCGCGAGGGGGACGAGCAGCAGCGGCGGCAATCGTCGCGCGAGCTCGCGTGTCGTCGGTCGCCCGCCGAGCGCCAGCAGGACCAGCGGCAGTCCAATGAGGATGCCGTTCGGGCGCGCGAGCGTGGCGAGGGCGCCCCAGATACCGGCTCGCGACCAGCGTCCGTCGTACGCCCGGCTGACCGCGAGCACGCTGGTCAACAGGAAGACCGACTCCGCATAGACGCGGGTGAGAAACAACGAAAACGGAAACACCGCCATGTAGAGCACGGTCCGCCGCGCGGCCTCACGATCGCCGACGATCCGTTGCGTGAGCCGGTGAATCGCCAGCAGGGCCAGCGCAAACGCCAGGCACGAGACCACAATCCCTGCCGCCCAAATCGCCTGCTCGGTGCCGCCGAACGGCCAGGCGACGGCACGCATGAGCATGGGGTACAGAGGGAAGAAGGGAATGCTGCTCTGCCCGTTGGGGTTGAAGTAATAGCCGCGGCTTGCAATGTCGAAGTACCAACCTGAATCCCAGGCAGCGAAGATCTCCGCGAACTTCTCGTATCTGAACGGCATCGCGAACGCGCGCACGCGCGAGGGCCTGAAGAGCAGGTTCGCGACGAACCCGATGGAGAAAGTCGCCGCACACGTGACCACCCACACGAACGCCACATCCGCGACCGCAGGCGGGACCCGGTCGAGCACCACGGCTCGGACCGCCGTCAGCCATCGAGCGACCGATCGGCGGGCCAGCTCCAGGACCCCCGCGCGTCTCCCGAGCGTGACGCGCAGTGGGATGACGATCGCCAGGATGAGGATGGGCTTGGCGGCTTCGTGGAGGCTCACCACGCCCAGATCGACGCCACCCGTCACCATGATCACGACCAGCGCCAGCGCGTAGATCGCGATGACCAGGTCGAGCACGAAAGCCGTGGTCCGACGGATGGACCACCCAAGCCCCTCGTCGGCGATAGGCGGGCGCCAGCGCAAGGCGCGCCAGAATGGCGCGCGCGTGATGACTGGATCACCGACCCCCCAGTGCGTCGACCGCGCTCTCATCGACAGTCAGAGCGAACGTCCAGGCGGGCTGGCCACCCGTCCGTTCAGCCGCCGCACGGTACCGCGCCCGCACTTCCCGGCCCATCCGGTCGAGACTGTATTTTCTGGCCGGCAACCCTGGAGAGCTGCGCCCCTCGCCCGGCCGCGCTAACATGGGACTGTGAAGGTCAGTTGGCGCCCCGGCGCAAGGATCATCCGCTCGACATCCACTGCTGGCGGTCCGACGATCCGAGTGGCGCTATTCCTGGGGTTCGGCCTGATTTGCGCCATCTGGTTGTTCGCGGGGTACTACTTCACCGGACGCATGGCCGATCTCGAGCAACGTGCCGCGGCGGTGAACGAGCGCTACATGCGCGCGCAGGAGCTCCTCACCACGGCACGGAGTCAAGTCCTGCTGGGATCCGTGTATGTGCGCGATGCCCTGCTGGATCCGAACCCAGCGAGCAGTGATGAGTACCGGACGAAGCTCGAAGAGGCGTCGCGGACGGCGGAGGAGGCGTTGCAGCGCTATGTGCCTGTTCTGGATGCGCCAGCCGAGCGTGAGCGAATCGTCCGGCTTCGGGGGGAAGTCGAAGACTTTCGCAAGACGGTGCTCGAGGTGCTCGCGACCGACAGTCGGCGCTGGCTCATCGAGGCGCGAACGCTCATCCGCTCGCGAATCATGCCCAGACGGGAGGGCGTCATCCGCGTTGCCGAGGAAATGCAGGCCCTGAACCGCGGCGCCTTTGTCCAGCAGCAGCGCGAAATCGCGGGGCTCTACCGTCTCACGCAGCGCCGCCTCTGGGCGAGCTTCGGCCTCGCGGTGGTGGCCAGTCTTGGGATCGCGCTGATGGCCGCAATCTATGCGGGGCGGCTGGAAGACCGGATTCAGCGTCAACGGCAAAAGGAACGCGAGAACGCCCGCGACCTTCAGCGTCTGTCCTCCCAGTTGCTGACGGCTCAAGAAGAAGAACGTCGAACGATCGCGCGCGAGTTGCATGACGAAATCGGTCAGGCGCTGACGGCGCTCAAGGTCGAGCTGGCGGTCGCCGAGCGCGCGGTGGAGGCCGCCGCCGGCCCCGTTCACGCGCTTCAGGATGCTCGAACGATTGCAGATGGAGCCCTGCACAGCGTGCGGGACCTGTCACATCTGCTGCACCCGGCGCTGCTCGACGATCTCGGTCTCGCGGCCGCCGTCGACGGCTATCTCAAGGGCTTCGGGACGCGTCATGGGTTGCGCGCCGAGCTCCTCACCGATCGCATGGAGGACCGGCTGGCGCCCGAGACGGAGGCCGCGGCC
>JACOUA010000388.1 GCA_016178075.1 Acidobacteriota bacterium | reverse complement strand
GCGATCACGCGCGGCACGAAGAACGGCTCGTCAGGGCTCGCGGTGCGCCCGCCCGCGTCGCCCTCGGACGAGGCGAAGGTTTCGTACTCGGTGTGAAGATAGTTATCGGTTCTCAGTTATCAGTTCTCAGTAAGAACGTTTCGACTTGCAACCAAAAGAGCTGAAACACGGAGCACTGAAGACTGTGAACTGAAAACTGAGAACTACTCTCCGTGAGGTTCCCATGGCCGACATGTATTACGACAAGGACGCGGATCTCAAGCTGATTCAGGCACGGAAGGTGGCGGTGATCGGCTACGGATCGCAAGGGCACGCGCACGCGCTGAATCTGCGCGACAGCGGCGTCGCGGTGCAGGTGGGGCTTCCGGTGACCAGCCGCTCGCGGGCGAAGGCCGAGGCTGCCGGGCTGAAGGTGAACGGCGTCGCCTCCGTCTCGGCGTGGGCCGAGGTCATCATGATCCTCATTCCCGATACGACACAGGCGGAGGTGTACAAAAAAGAGATTGCCCCGCACCTGACAGCCGGGAAGATGCTGATGTTCGCGCACGGGTTCAACATCCGGTTCGGCACCATCACCCCGCCGACTGATGTGGACGTCACGATGATTGCCCCGAAATCCCCGGGGCATCGGGTTCGGGAGTTATACGCCGAAGGCGGCGGCACGCCAGCGCTCCTGGCCGTCCACCAGGACGCCACCGGCCACGCCAGAGCCCTGGCGCTCTCCTACGCGAAGGCGATCGGCGTGACGAGGGCGGGGGTCATCGAGACCACGTTCGCGGAAGAAACCGAGACGGATTTGTTCGGCGAGCAGGCGGTCTTGTGCGGCGGCGTGAGCGAGCTCATCAAGGCCGGCTTCCAGACGCTCGTCGAGGCAGGCTATCAGCCGGAGATCGCGTACTTCGAATGCCTGCACGAGCTGAAGCTCATCGTCGATCTGATGTACCGCGGCGGCTTGAACTACATGCGCTACTCCGTCAGCGACACGGCCGAGCACGGCGACTACACCGGCGGACCTCGCGTCATCACGGACGAGACCAGACAGACGATGAAGCAGATGCTGGAGGAAGTGCAGAACGGCACCTACGCGTGCAAGTGGATCAAGGAGAACGAGCAGGGCCGGCCCTGGTTCAACGCGACGCGCGCTCGGGAGCAGGATCAGCTGCTCGAGCAGGTCGGGGCCCGCCTGCGATCGATGATGCCGTTCCTGGACCCGGTGACCATCAAACCCGGACAGTCGTGAAGTCCGGGTTTAGAGCGTTTTTCACTTCGCTGTAGCGTAGTTCTCAGTTATCAGTCATCAGTTTTCAGTTATTTGCGGGCGAGATCCGAACTGAAAACTGACTACTGAGAACTGAAAACTGCACTAGCCGGACCTTCAAGGTCGCGAATACAAATCGATGATTCGTTCGATCGCCCGCTGGCACACCCTGCAGAATCCGACCTCGTCCCGGGTGAACATGATGCAATCGGCCTGCGGGCGGTAGAGGCCTCGAGCCTCGTACGCCGCGCCCTCGAACGCCCCCACGTTCCCTGAGTCCTTCATCGATCGCAGGAACGTCGTTTCCCACGCTTGCTGCTCCCGAAACAGGGCGTCCATCTCGGATTCAGGGGCGCCTTTGGCGCGCAGGACGCGCCGCCGCGCTTGGATCTCACGGCTGTGCTCTTCGAATGCCTTCTTGTCCCACGGCGTGGGGAGCGGCGTGCCAGGCTCCACCAACTCCTTCCACTTGAGCCGGGCCGGGTCCTGGAGCGCCGTGACGTTCGGCTCCCACGGCTCGGGGTGCTCCGCGGCGCCGGTCTCGTACGCCACGTCCGACGTGTAGTACTCGTCGGCGAGGCCCGCGAAATGGTGCCCGAACTCGTGTACGAAGACGTAGGAGGCGAAGCCGGTGTCAACCGAGGCCGTGGCGTGATCGTTGAAGATCCCGCCGCCGCCGTAGTGCTGCTCGTTGACGAGCATCTCGATGAACTCGTACGGTGCGGCCGACGCGGCGTCGCGCAGCGCGCGGTTGTCCAGCGTCAACACGTAGCGCTCGGAGTCGAAGATGTTGTACTCCGCCGACACGGGCGTGCGGCGGAATTGCCCGACCTGCGGGCGATTGACGCCGCTCTCGGCCGAGGGCAGCTCCAGGAGCCGCACGTTGAAGTCGGCGCGCCGGCTCCGAAACGGTTCTGTGCCGAAGAGCGAGTCGACCAGCCGCTTCGCGTCCGCACGAAACTTCGGGAGCTGAACCGCGGTGTAACCTTCGCCGATGACGAGCAGATCCACTTTGTCGGCCGGAGGACCGTTCTCGAAGAGCGGCCGGACTGCTCCCATCGGCGCACGCGTGGCCGTATTGACGAACCGGGATTCGGGATCGACCAGCGTGGACCAGATCTCCCGGAAGCTGTTGTCAGGCTGCCGCTTCTTCAACACGATCTGGACCGGCTGCTTCGGCCACGGGAATCGCAGCGATTCGTGAAAGGTCCGCGAGACAGCTTTGATCTCCGGCGTCGTCTCCCATTCGCCGTAGATGGAGGCGAACCCTCGCGAGTAGATCGCGCGATTGGTTGCACGATCGATCACTTCAACGAAGTACTTGCCGAGGTTCGTCTCGTCGAGCAGGCGAGTCCGGCTGCCCGGCCACGGGCCGTCGGCGACGACGCGATCGAGTGACACGACCTCGCCGGCAGATCCGCCGGTATGGAAGTAGTCGACCCGCATTGTGCCGGCTGTGAAGAAGCGCTCGAAGCCTGACGGGGCCTGCGCGGAGCCTTGCGCGCCAGCCGAGACGAGCCCGATCAGGCCGGCGAAGACCAATCGAGTGCGCGTTCGCATAACGGCATGTTAACAGCCGGCCGTGGCTCCTGAGAGGCCGGGATCCGATAAACTGACGCCCCATGCGTTACGTCAATCTCGGGTCGACTGGGCTGAAAGTCTCCCGCCTCTGCCTGGGCGTGATGAGCTACGGGTCGCCGGCCTGGCGCGAATGGGTCCTCCCGGAAAAGGAGAGCCGCCCATTCTTCGAGCGGGCATTCGAGCTCGGGATCACCTTCTTCGACACCGCCGACATGTACTCGCTGGGTCAGAGCGAGGAGGTCCTCGGCCGCGCGATCCGCGACCTCACCGAGCGGCATCGGGTCGTGATTGGCACGAAAGTGTTCTATCCCATCGGTGATGGGCCGAACGACCGAGGATTGTCGCGAAAGCACGTCCTCGACTCGATCGATGCTTCGCTGCGCCGCCTCGGCACCGACTACGTCGATCTCTATCAGATCCACCGGTGGGATCCTTCGACGCCGATCGACGAGACGCTCCGCGCCCTGGAAGACATCGTCCGAGGGGGGAAGGCGCGCTACATCGGCGCGTCCAGCATGTACGCGTGGCAGTTTGCAACAGCCCTGTCGATTGCCGACCGCAAGGGGTGGACCCGGTTCGTCTCGATGCAGAATCACTACAACCTGATTTACCGGGAAGAGGAGCGCGAGATGCTGCCGCTCTGCAGGGCGGAAGGCATCGGCGTGATTCCGTGGAGCCCCCTGGCGCGCGGGTTCCTGGCCGGGAACCGCACGGGGCCAGAGCGCGGCGCCACTCGCCGGGCCAAAACCGACACCTACGCGCACGACATGTACTACGCGCCGTCCGACTTCTCGATTGCCGAGCGGGTCGCGGAGCTCGCGAGGCAACGTGGCGTGACGCCGGCTCAGATCGCGCTGGCCTGGGTCCTCCATCAGCCCGCCATCACGTCGCCGATCGTGGGCGCGACGAAGCTCGAGCAGCTCGACCAGCTCGTCGCGGCGCTCGACATCACCTTGACGCCCGACGAGTGCCGTCGTCTCGAAGAGCCGTATGTGCCGCATCGAGTCCTTGGGCACGCGTAACGAGGCTCTCAGCTGTCAGACCGCATGAGCACCTCATACCGACTCGAAACGCTCGCGATCCACGGCGGTCAGGAGCCCGACTCTTATGGCTTTGGATTCCCGTGAGCTCTACGTCCCGAGTCGTGAGCCTTTACAGCGTTTTTCACTTCGCTGTAGCGTAGTTCTCAGTTATCAGTCATCAGTTTTCAGTTATTTGCAGTTTTCAGTTATTTGCGGGCGAGATCCGAACTGAAAACTGACTACTGAGAACTGAAAACTGCATTAGTGAAGCACGGTTGAGGACGGCCGGATGTTCTGGAGCGGATCCTCGGCCGCGAGGGCCGCCGCCGCGCCGCGCCGCTGCTGGCAGAGGATGCCGACGATATTGATCAGGCGTGGAAACTCGAACGGCTTCCTGAGATAGGCCGCCGCGCCGGTCGGCATGAGGGGCGCTTCGACCACCGTCAGGATGAGGACCGGGATAGTGGCCAGCGAGGGTTCCGCAACCTGCTGCCGCCGGAACTCCCAGCCGTCCATGACGGGCATGACCAGATCCAGGACGATGAGATCCGGCAGCGCCGATGCGCGCAGATGGTCGAGCGCTTCGCGACCGTGTCGGGCCGCCACGACCTGATAACCGGCGGCCGTCAGCCCTTCGCAGATGAGCCGGCGAATGTCCGGATCGTCGTCGACCACGAGCACGGAGCCTTTTGACGGCGCCGTCTGTGAAAAGGTGAGCATTCCTGTGTCCACGTCGGAACTCTCATGAGATGTATCGGGTTGCTCAGCGATGCGCGATAGGCAGTCATGAGGGGACTCCCAGGTTTTGTGAAGCGGGGGCGGGCCCGGAGGGACCTCGCACGTCGCCTGGGGCACTTTCGGCGGGAACTGGAGCTGGCCCGCCACAGCAAACGGCCGGAGGCGGTCGTCTAATGCAGTTTTCAGTTCTCAGTAGTCAGTTTTCAGTTCGAATCCCGCGCGCAATAACTGAAAACTGATGACTGATAACTGAGAACTACGCCACAGCGAAGTGAAAAACGCTGTAGGCTTTGGGCTTCAGACGCTCTGCTCGACAGGGCTGGGCGCCTCGGCGGCGAAGTGCTTCAGCAGGTCCTCGAACGGAATCATGTTGATTGCGTCATAGTCCGGCGGGCAGCCGAACTCGCGCTGCTGAGGTGCGGTCGGGTTCCCAAGCGTGACGCACAGACCGCAACCGATACAGAGATCCGCCCTGACCGCACACACCATTCGCCCGTCTCGATCCGGCTCCTCGACAATGCAGCCGGCCACGGGACAAGCCGCCTGACAAATCGAGCAGGCGAATGCACCAAAGCAGCGGTCGGGATCGATCACGGCGATCGTCTTGGGCGGCTTCTTTCGCGGTCCGCCCATCATCTTGGTCCACATAGCAAGAATTGTAACGTATTCTCACGCTCAGAGCCCAACGCCCGGCTTTCGCGTCGCCCTGGTCGCCTGCGCCACGCGCGACGGCAGCGCCCGACCCGTTCGGTCCGCGACGTAGCCGGACGCGTCGAGCAGCCGCTCCAGGCTCACGCCGGTCTCGATTCCCAGCCCGTCGAGCATGTAGATGAGGTCCTCGGTCGCCAGATTGCCGGTGGCGCCGGGCGCGTACGGACAGCCGCCGAGCCCGCCCGCCGAGGCATCGAAGGTCGAGACGCCGATGCCAAGCGCAGTCAAGACATTGGCCAGCGCGGTGCCGCGAGTATCGTGAAAGTGAAGCGCCAGACGCGCGCGATCCACACGTGCGAGCAGGATCTCCAGCACCTTCGTGACCTGACCCGGATGCGCGACACCGATCGTGTCGCTGACCGACACCTCGAACACGCCAAGATCCAGCAATCGCCGCGCCAGATCCGTGACGCGTAGGGGGGGCACGTCGCCTTCGTAAGGGCAGCCGAAACACGTGGACAGGTAGGCGCGGATCCGCATCCGGGCGGCGAGGGCCTCGTCGCACACCGCCTTGTAGGTGACGAAGGACTCGTCGATCGACTGGTTGATGTTCCTGCGACTGAAGGTGTCGGACGCCGCGGCGAAAATCGCGATTTCGGTGACGCCGGCTTCGCGCGCACGGTTCAGGCCGGTCACGTTCGGGACCAGTGCTGTGTAGCGAGTGCCAGGGCGCCGGCTGATGCCCGTGAAGACCCCGGCGGTCTCAGCCATCTGCGGGATCCGGCTGGGGCTGACGAATGCCCCGACTTCGATCACCGGCAATCCCGCGCCGGTCAGCCGATCGACGAACGCGATCTTCTCGGCCGTGGAGAGATGAACCGCCTCGTTCTGCAGGCCGTCGCGAGGCCCGACTTCCACCACGGTGACGGTGCGCGGGTAGTCAGGCATCGCAGAACGTCTCACTTCTCACTCATGTCGATGAGCGGAATGCCGGGCTGCACCAGGTCGCCGACCTGACAATGGACGGCGCCGATCCACCCCGCTCGAGGGGCGCGGATCGGCATCTGCATCTTCATGGCCTCCAGGGTGATGAGCGTCTCGCCGCGCTCGACGCGCTGCCCGGGTGCGGCCAGGATCTGCACCACCGTCGCCGGCATCGGCGACTCCAAGCGCTCATCGCCGGAGCGCGCGTGCGGCCTCGGGGTCTTTTCGCTGGCCGCCTTGGGCTCGTAGACGACCCCTTCGAAAAACAGTGTGGGCGCGTCGGTCGTGCCGGCGGCGTAGACTCGGGACTGGCGACCGCCCAGCGACACCACGTACCGGCCTCGACTGACACGAACCACGCTCGCGGGCTCGCCGGCCGGCGTGGCATCGATGTCCCCGTGTCGCCAATCTCGCAGCGTGGTCCAGGGGTCGACGTGAATCGCTGAGAGTGTTCCCGGTATGTCGCCGAGCGACTCGGTGGCCTCGACGCCGTAACGCGCGGCCGCCGCCAGCACGATCGGCGGCACCTGCTCTGGCGCGTGCGTCAGGGTCCCGAGCTCGCGGTCGACGAACGCGGTGTCGATCTCGCCGGAACGAAACCGCGGATGGGCGAGGATCCGAAGAAGAAACGCGATGTTGGTCCGGACACCGAGGATGGCGAACTGCTCGAGCGCCGCCACCGCGCGTCGGACCGCGACGTCCCGTGTCTCTCCCGACGCGACGAGCTTCGCCAGGAGCGGATCGTAGAAGACCGGCACGTCGCTTCCTTCGGTCACGCCGGAATCGATTCTCACACCCGGCATCCGAGGCTCGTCGTACACGAACAGCTTGCCCGCTTGCGGCAGGAAATCGCGCACGGGATCTTCCGCGTAGATGCGGCACTCGATGGCATGGCCTCGGGTCCGCAGGTCTTGCTGTGTCCACGGGAGCTGGCAGCCCGAGGCGATCAGCAGCTGGGCCCGGACGAGATCGATGCCGCACGCCGTCTCCGTCACCGGGTGCTCGACCTGAAGGCGCGTATTCATTTCCAGGAAATAGAACCGCGCGCTCGAGCCGGAACCTTCCAGCAGGAACTCCACCGTGCCGGCGCTGCGGTAGCCGACGGCGCGGGCCGCCCGAACGGCCGTCTCGCCCATGGCGCGCCGCAGCTCGGGGGTCAGGGCGGGCGACGGGCTCTCTTCGATGATCTTCTGATGGCGACGTTGAACGGAGCAGTCCCGCTCGAACAGGTGTACCACCTGGCCGTGGTGGTCCGCGAGAATCTGCACCTCGACGTGCCGCGGATTCGAAATCGCGCGCTCGAGATAGAGCGTCCCGTCCGCGAAAGAGGAGGTCGCTTCTCGCCGCGCGGCGCCGATGGCTTCGTCCAGCTCTTTCTCGTCGCGGACAAAGCGCATCCCTTTTCCCCCGCCGCCCGCCGACGGTTTGATCAGAAGCGGGAGACCGGTGTCGAGAGCCGCCCGTTTGATCGCGGCCTCGGACTGATCCTCCGACGTGATGCCCGGCACGACCGAGACGCCCGCCGCCTGCATGGTCCGGCGAGCCTCGATTTTCGAGCCCATTCGGGCAATGAGGGTGGACGAGGGACCGACGAAGATCAGCGAGGCGCGCTCGCAGGCGGCCGCGAGCTCCGGATTCTCGGCCAGAAACCCGTACCCCGGGTGAACGGCGTCGGATCCGGTCGCACGCGCCGCCTCGAGAATGCGCGGAATCGACAGGTAGCTGTCGCGCGCCGGGGCAGGGCCGATGTGGAACGCCACGTCGGCCGCCAGCACATGTGGCGCGCCGACATCTGCGTCCGAATAGACCGCGACGGACTCGATCTCTGCTTCACGACAGGCCCGGATGATCCGCAGCGCGATCTCGCCGCGGTTCGGAATCAGGAGGCGGCGGATCACGTCCCGGTCCACCGCGCCTTGCGCTTCTCGAGGAACGCGTGCAGGCCTTCCTGGCCTTCAGCCGACACACGGCGTTCGGCGATGGTGCGGGCCGTCAGATCCACGGCCTGGTCCGTCTTCAGATACCTGATCTCCCCGATGAGGCGTTTGGCGGCCGCCATGGCTTCCGGCGCCGACGTGAGGAGCGCGTTGACGAACGCGTCCACGGTCGCCTCCAGCTCGCCGGCCGGGACGACCGCGTGCACGAGCCCGATGTCGCGTGCGCGCGAGGCTGAAAACCGCGACCCTGTCAGAAACAGCTCGCGTGCCGCGGACGGACCGATCTTGGCGAGCGCGTAGGGCGCGATGACGGCGGGCAGAATCCCGAGCTTGACCTCGGTAAACCCGAACTCCGCGGTGTCCTCGGCGACGACGATGTCGCAGACGGCGGCGAGGCCGCAGCCGCCCCCGAGCGCGGCGCCGTGCACACGGCCTACGAGCGGCAGCGGGAGCGAGTCCAGGGCCGAGAACATCCGCGCCATCGCCCGCGCATCCTGGAAGTTCTCCTCCTGCGACCGCCCAACCATTCGAGACATCCACTCGACGTCTGCGCCGGCCGAGAACATCTTGCCGGCGCCGCCGAGTACCACGACACGCGCCGTGCGCTCGCGGCCGGTCCGCTCGGCCCACGTCGTCAACTCCGCGATGAGGTCCTCGTTGAACGCATTCCGCACATCCGGGCGATTCAAGGTCAGATATTCGACCCGCCCTTCGCGGCGTGTCAGCAAGAAGGAATACGACATCTGTCTCTCAACACAGAGACACAACGACACGAAAACACTACATCCGAAACACTCCAAACTTCGGCCGAGGGATCGGCGCGTTGTACGCCGCCGAAATCCCCAGCGCGAGCACCTCGCGCGTCTGTGCGGGGTCGAGAATCCCATCGTCCCAGAGCCGTGCCGTGGAGTAGTAGGGCGACCCCTCCGCCTCGTACTTGGCGAGAATGGGCTCACGAATCCGCTGTTCCTCGTCCGGTGCCAGTGCTTTGCCGTTGCGGCCGAGCTGATCGCGTTTGACCGTCGTGAGCACGCCGGCCGCCTGCTCGCCGCCCATCACTGAAATCCTGGCGTTCGGCCACATCCACAGCAGCCTCGGCTCGTACGCGCGGCCGCACATGCCGTAGTTGCCGGCTCCGAACGAGCCGCCGATGATGACGGTGAACTTCGGCACGACGGAGTTCGCGACCGCGTGCACCATCTTTGCTCCGTCTTTCGCAATCCCAGCCTGCTCGTACTGTTTTCCCACCATGAACCCGGTGATGTTCTGCAGGAAGACGAGCGGGATCGCCCGTAGGTTGCACAGCTCGATGAAGTGCGTCGCCTTGAGCGCCGACTCCGAGAACAGCACACCGTTGTTGGCGACGAATCCGACGAGAAAGCCGTGCAGCCGCGCGAACCCGGTCACCAGCGTCGTTCCATACCGCGCTTTGAACTCGTCGAATCGCGACCCGTCGACCACGCGCGCCAGGATTTCTCGGACGTCGTACGGCCGTCGAAGATCGACGTTGACGACCCCGTAGATCTCGTGGGGATCGTGCCGTGGCGGCTCCGGCGCGATCACATCCGGAACGGGCGCCTTGGCTCCGTGCAGCGTCGACACGATCGTGCGCGCCAGGTCGATGGCGTGCAGATCATCGTCCGCGAGGTAGTCTGCGACACCCGAGAGGCGGGTATGCACGTCGGCGCCGCCAAGCTCGTCGGCCGTCACGTCCTCGCCGGTTGCCGCTTTGACGAGCGGCGGTCCCCCGAGAAAAATCGTTCCCGTTCCCCGGACGATGATGGTTTCGTCGGACATCGCGGGCACGTACGCGCCGCCGGCCGTGCAGGACCCCATGACGACCGCGATCTGAGGGATCCCCTCGGCCGACATGCGCGCCTGGTTGAAGAAGATGCGCCCGAAGTGATCGCGATCGGGGAACACCTCGGCCTGAAGCGGCAGGAACGCCCCACCGGAATCGACCAGGTAGACGCAGGGGAGCCGGTTCTCGAGCGCAACCTGCTGAGCGCGGACATGTTTCTTGACGGTAAGCGGGAAGTACGTGCCGCCCTTCACCGTAGCATCGTTGGCGACAATCATCACCTCGCGCGCGTGCACGCGTCCGATGCCGGTGACGAGGCCCGCGGCCGGTGCCTCGTCGTCGTAGAGTCCCCAGGCGGCGAGCGGTGACAGTTCCAGAAAGGGCGAGCCGCGATCGAGGAGTCGGTCTATCCGATCACGGACCGGGAGCTTGCCCTGTTCGCGATGCCGCTGCAGGTACTTCTCGCCACCTCCCTCGCGCACGCGGGCGTGGCGCTGACCGAGCTCGCCCACCAGCTGCTCCATCCGCTCACGGTTGGTGCGGAACTCCGGGCTGTCGGGCCGGATATGAGTGTCGAGAAGCTGCATCACCAGCCGCAGCAGTCGGTCTTGAACCCGCAGGCCGGACAGCGCCAGACGGCGTGCATCCGGAACATCTGGGCGCCGCAGCGATCGCACGGCATAGCGTCGGAAGCGGAAGGGGCGATCCCCCCTGGTCCGGCCGTCGCCGTGCGACTCTCGCCCCCGTCCTTCAAGAGCCGGGGGACGGTCCCCTGGCTCCGGCCGTCGTCTCGTGACTGGGGCGGTTCTTTCACCATGGGGCGCGCGCTCGATTATAAACGAGCTTTCCGAAGCCCGGCTGGAGGTTCAGCGAGTACAAAAACATAACAAATCGTCGATATCTGGACATCTCATCCTCACGTGTATAGAATCACTCCTGCTCTGGATTACTACACTTCGGTGCCGGCGGTCCTCGGTGGGCCGCCCTCAGGCTGCTGATGATCACCAAACGCAAGGCAAAGGTCCTGGCGATTGACGACGAACCGTCGATGACGGAGTGGCTGAAGATCCTGCTGGAGCACGCGGGCTATGAGGTCCGCACGGCGCTCATCGGCGTGCGCGGCGAGGAGATCTTCAAGACCTGGAAACCGGACGCGGTGATCTCGGACATGTTGCTGCCCGATGTGGACGGCGTCGAGCTGGTGCGCTCGTTCAAGCAGCTCAACCCTGACGCCGAGATCATCCTGATTTCGGGCCACGGCAGCATTCCGAAAGCGGTGGACGCGGTCAAGGCCGGAGCCTCGTTCTTCCTCGAGAAACCGATCGAGGCCGACGGCATCCTCGCGCTCCTCGAGAAGGCGATCGAGCGGAAGGATCTCCAGGTCGAAAACCAGCAGCTCAAGCAGAAGCTGCAGGATCGCTACAAGTTCGCCAATGTGATCGGCAAGAGCAAGAAGATGCAGGAGCTCTTCGAGCTCATCGAAAACGTCGCGGCGAG
>JACOUA010000432.1 GCA_016178075.1 Acidobacteriota bacterium | reverse complement strand
TTCGGCGTGCGAGAGCAGATGGCGAATCGTGATGCGCGGTGAATCGCTCGTCGGGTACTTCAGCCCCTTGAGCTCGGAAACGTAACGCTCCGCCGGATCGTCCAGCGAGAGCTTGCCCTCGTCTCGGAGCTTGAGGACCGACATGGCCGTGAAGCTTTTCGTCATCGACGCGATGCGAAAGACGGTGTCCGCGTCGACCGGCGCTTTCGCTGCGACATCGCGGAACCCAACCGCGCCCGCGTGCGCGAGCTCGCCGTCGATCACGATGCCCCACGCCGCCCCGGGCACGTGAGACTCCGCGGTGAAGTCCTGAAAGAGCCTATCGATCGCCGCGAACGCGGCGGTCAGCTTCGCGCGGTCCGCTTCGGCATCGACATGAAACGAGCCGGCCAGCGCGAGACCAACCACCGCGATCGCGAGAACGCGTCGGGTCATTTTTTGATCGCCGGATGCACGTACCCGGCTTGCAGCACGTGATCGGACGGCCGGAGGCTCAGGTAGTCCACGTGGTCGGTGATGTCGATCCACCCATGCGGCACGCGGGCGGGGATGATGATGATGTCGCCGGTCTTCACGACGCGCTTGACGACATCGTCCCCGACGATCTGACCGCTGCAGGACGGGCCGTTCAGCTCTCTCGTCACCGCGGCGTCGGGCGCCGACTTGCGGCCGTTGACGATACGGCCGCCGGTGACCAGCGTGCCGCCGCCGGAGATGATGATGTAGCCCTCGGTCTGCGAGTCGTGCGCAATCCCGCCAGCCGTGGCGCCCGCCGGCGGTGTGCTCGCCTGCTCGCCGCACGGCTCAGCCGCCGGCGCCGCGCCCCGCGCGCCTCCCGCCGCTGCCGCTCCACCACCCGCCGCGCCGCGTCCCGCGCCGCCACCCGCAGCGGGCGCCGCGCCGCGCGCGGCTCCGGTTGCCCCGCGGTGGATGACGCCGACGGCAAAATTCTCGTTGCCGATGTCGACGACCCGGATGGTGCGATCGACTCCCGGCGTCGCGTTGACCGCCTTGATCTCTTCGTCGGTGATGTAGGTCGCCGCCTTCGACGACTGCGCGATCGCGGCGGCCGACGCCAGCACGACCGCGAGAACAACGAGGATTCCTCTCTGCATGAACTTCCTCCTCTATTTGCATTGCGGCGGGGCCCCACCCCCGCCGCCTGCCACGGCTCGCTCACTCGCTCGCCGCGCTGATTCGCGACAACGATCCGCTCAGTGCGGCAGCGGCGGGCCCGAGCGCCCCCGGCCGCGACCCTGTGGGGGATTCTTCAGAAGCTTGTACTGATTGATGCCGGCATTCACCTTGAACTCGACACCCATCTTGCCGATGTCCGCCGTGGCTTTCGAGGGATCGCCGGAGACGCCGGAGTCTTGCGGGCCTCCCCAAGGCTTCATCTGGTCCTTCCGGATGCCGGACGGCCGGATGAACAGCATCTGGGAGGTATCCGTGATGCCGGCATGGCTGCCGGCGGTCTGGTCGTCGTAGCCGAACGCGGCCTCCAGCCATGCGCGATAGTGCAGGCGGCTCTGACTGTAGTAGTCGGTCAGGGCGAACACCTTGACGTCGGTGCCTTTCCATTCTTCGTTCAGCGCGTTTGCGACGTTCGTCAGTCCAGCCTGGTTGCCGCCGCTGTCGCCGATGAAGAGAATCTCCTTGAACCCGTGGACCTTCAGGCTGCGCGCGGCCGCGTCGAGCAGCATGTCGTACGCCGGAGAGGGGAGTGAGATTTCTCCCGGCACCGACGTATCCGGATCGCCCTCGGGCACATACTGAATCGTCGGCGCCACAAGCGCAGTCTTCAGGCGGCGTGCCATCAGATTCGCGGTGTAGGTGACGACGAAGTTGTGCTTGCCGAGAACCATGTGGTAGCCGTTCTTCTCGGTGCCGCCGGTCGGGATGATCACGGTGGTCTTGCCGGCCTTCATCGCGTCACGTGTTTCCTCCCAGGTCAGCTCATCGATGAACACCGTGTCCGGAGCCTGGCTCGGGGAGATGCCCGCCGGAGCGGTCACCATTGTCGGACCCTGCGGGGCTTGCGCCGGCGCGTCCACACCTCGCCCGCCGCCCGCCCGCCCCGAGCCTGTCGTCCCTCGACCGGGCTCGGGACGACCCTGAGGCTCTCGAAGGGTCGAAGGGCCTCGTCCGCTACGTCCACCGTGGCCTCCGCCCTCCGGCGCCGCGCCGCGCTGAGGCTCGGCGGAAGCCTGACTGGTGCCCGACATCACGCTTTTGATCTGCGCCAGCGCGTTGTCGATCTTGATCTGAACGAAGACCTTGCCGAGCTCCGGCGCCGACTTCGAAGGATCGCCGCTCACGCCGCTGTTCTCGTAGCCGCCGCCGGGCGCGAACTTGTTCTTTCGAACGTGCTTCGGGTTCACGAACATCATCTCGGAGGTGTCCAGGATGTTCGCGTGTCCGCCGATTCTGTCGGCGGGGACGCCCAGGTTCTCCGTCACGTACTTGTTCTGATCCGCATGCGACTTCGTGTAGTAGTCGTCGATCCAGAAGGCCCTCGCCGATCCCTTCCAAAGCTCGTTCAACCTCGCGGCCGCGGCCCTCATCCCGGTCCGGTTTCCACCAGACTCACCAAGAAAGAGGATGTCGGTGAACCCGCCGGCCTTCAGGCTTCTGCCGCCGCTGACGAGCAGCTCGACGAACCTGTCCTCCGGGAGCGTGATCGTGCCGGGTTTGCTCATGTGGCCCGACGCAGTCTCCCAGCTGCCTTCCGGGACGTAGGTGATGACCGGCGCGACGAGCGTCTTGCCCAGCCGGCGCGCGATCTTGTCGGCGGCATATTCCATGACGAACTTGTGCTCGCCGTCGACCATATGCGGGCCCTTCTGCTCCGTTCCCGCGGTGCCGATGATGACGGTGGTCGTCCCGGCCTTGATCAGATCCCGGACCTCGGCCCAGGTCAGCTCTTCGAGAAACACGGTGTCGGGAGGCTTCGCCGCCGCCGCGGTCGGCGGCGCGGTTGCCGGCCGTTGGGCTGACACCACGA
>JACOUA010000055.1 GCA_016178075.1 Acidobacteriota bacterium | reverse complement strand
ATCCACCCGCCTGCCGTCGGCGGCGACGCCGAGGTCGGTCAGCCAGGTCGCGAGGTAGGCCGCGCCCTGGCGCCCGAATCGATTCTGCGGCGTGAGCACGAGCTCCGCCGCGTGCCCGCGCTCGCCCAACGCCCGGATGAGCGCCCGGGCAATGACCAGGTGACCGCCCTCGGCAAACGGCGGACTCGACGTCACAACTGCGACGCGCATAGGTGCCCTTGAAGCGACCGTCCGGCTTTGGGCAAAGCCAAAAGCCTACAGCCTTGTCGCATCACGGCTACTCGACATACACCGGCACGATGCGGACCAGCACGCCGAGGTACCGGCTGTCGCGTGACGCCGACGAGAAGAGCGGCACGAACCCGGCGTCGCAGCCGATTGACAGGAGATAGGCGTATGTCGTCGGCTGTCCGGGATATGGCCGATACGGCACCCCTGCTCCCATTCGGAGCCTCACGACCCCGGTCGCCCGCCCGGCCAGCGCCACCTCCTGATACTCGGCGGCTGACCTCATCGTCACCTGGGTCGCCACCTCGCCCGTCTGCAGCTCGACGTTCACCCCGGCGAGATGCAGGCTCGTGTACGTGCCGTCCGGGCGTGGGACGGTCGGGGCGCGCAGGATCAGCTCGGCGCGGGATTCGCCCCGGACCCAGAAGCGATCGCCTTCCCGATCGTAGGCGTTGTTGTCGAGAAAGTATGCCAGGACCGGCGGGTCCCCCGCGAGCGGCTGCCGCACCCGCCTCGGCGTCACGTTGACCGGCAGATCGTTCAGAAGCGTCAGCTCGACCGGCAACACGCGATACGGTCCGCTCTTCGGATGTTCCGCCGGTCGGAACGACACCTCGAACGGGTTCGCCACGAGCTGCGCCGTGAAGAGACCGCCAACGGCCAGCGCCGCAACGGGCGCCACGACCGATCGCAGCGGCGGCGTCAGGAACAACAGGATCGGATAGAAGCCGAGAAAATAGCGGTTCCCGATCGGCCCGCCGCCGCCGGAATAGGTGTGCGGCATGTAAAGCAGCAGCCCGACGCTCGCGACAACGACGGTGGAGGCGAGAAGCCACTGCCAGCGCTCGCGCCGGGATCCTGCGCCGAGAAAGAGCAAAAAGCTCAAGACCCCTGGGAAGAAGTACGGCACGAGGCCCGTGTGGCGGCCAAACACGAAGTACGCGAGGTTGTGCGGGAAGACCCGGACAAGCGCGTCGCGCGTGAGCAACACGTCGAACGGAATGGAATCGGTCGTCCGTTCCTGTCCGACCGTATCGAACGTCGCCTCGGCGCTCTGGAACGGAAAGCCCGTGGCGGCATAGAACGTCTTTCGATCGCCGCCCTGAAAGTTGACCTCGCCGCTGATGGCGAGGTTCCCGGCCAGTAGCGCAACGACGAGCGATCCGTAGACGACGGCCGCGATGACGGCCCCGCGCCACTGGCGGCGCCACAGGTGGAGGCCGATGACCGGCAGGATGAGCACGATGTTGGTGGGCTTCGAGAACGTGGCAATCGCGAACATGCCCGCTGCCCAGTAGTCCGATGACGCCGAGCGCAGGACCCCGCCACCTGGACCGGCAGCCACCTCTTTATAGGTCCAGAGCAACAGACCGAAGATGGCGAGCGAGAGGTTGAAGAGCTCCGGCGTCAGCCAGACCATGTAGACCGGGACGACCGAGCCGACGAAGAACACGCCGGCATACAAGAGCGCCACCGGGGGTCTGCCCCGCGCGACCAGAAACGCATAGGTGCAGGCGAAGCTCAGAACCATGAGGATCGCGTGCAGTATCAGAAAGCCGTTCGTGCCGAAGAGCCGCACGAACGGCGCGGCGACGAGCGGGTAAATGTAGGACTTCCCGTAGTACAGGCGATCCGCCCCACGATCCTGCCGCCGCGCGAGGTGGACGAAGGGAAAGCGGCCGCCCCAGCGAACCTCGAGATCTCGCCCGCGCTTGAGGAAGATGCCCTCGGGACCCGTCGGAAACTCTTTCCAGACGCGAGTGAGATCCTTTCGCTCGAAGACGAAGTCGCCATCGCTGGCCAGGCTGTGCGCCAGGCTGTAGTAGGTCGCTTCGTCGCTCTGAAATCCGTGAGCAGCGACCGGGAAGTTGACGGAGAAGGCAAACCCGCCCAGGAAGAGTCCGAGCACCGAGACCGCGACCCAACCGACGAGGCGGGCCGCCCCGCGGTCGTCGAGCTGTGGGGGCGCGGGCGTCACGTCCTGACGCCATCGATCAGGAAGCTCAAGTCGGCCTGCAGCGCGCCCGCACGGCGCGTCGGCCGTGAGGTCTCGTGCAGAAGCGCGTACAGCCGCTCGAGCTTCCTGACAAACAGGTCGATGTCGTACCGGGCGCCCGTGATTCGAGCGGTCGCGCCCAGCGTGGCCCGACGGAAGGCATCCTGCAGGAGATGCGCGATGGCTTCCCCGAGCGCCACGCTGTTCCGCCGCGGCACGACGATCGCGTCGTGCCCGTTGGTCAGAATGTCCTTCAGCCCGTCGGCGTCGGTCGACACGATTGGCTTCCCCATGGCGAGCGCCTCGAATGCGGTCAGCGGCGTCCCCTCCCAGAGCGACGGGAACACCGCGACGTCGAGCGCAGAGAGCGCGGCTGGCACGTCGCGCACGAACCCGGTGAAGGTGACTTTGTCCGCCACCCCAAGCGCGCGAGCCTGCTCCTCGAGCTCGGGCCGCAGGTCGCCCTCCCCGACCACCACGAACCTCGCATCCGGCACCCGCGCGGCCACGGTGGCGACCGCCCCGACGAAATACTGGTTGCCCTTCGACGGCATGAGCCGCGTGATCGTGCCCACGATCGGTGCCCGACCCGGAAGGCCGAGCGCCTCGCGCGCCGCCTCGATCTCCGCCGGCGATCGCGTTCGCGCGAATTCCTCGAGCGGCACGCCCAAATACACGACCCGGGTCTTTTCGGCCGGTATCTGTCGGGCCCGCGCGACGAACTCTGCCGTCGACTGCGACACCGCGATGGCCAGATCGGTGTACGGGGCCAGCGCCTTGTCGGCGATCTTCTGAAACCACGGCGTGTCGGTGTGATTGGCGTGCTCGTGCAGGAGCGCCGGGATGCGCAGGCGCGCCGCGGCCAGCCGGCCGAACGTGGTCGCCCCGTAGCCGTGCATGTGGACGAGATCGGCCTGCTGGCGCCGGAGCACCTTCAGGAGCGCCGGCAGCGTGGCCGGATCGAACTTGGCCTTGTGCAGGTAAGTGACGTCGATCCCCAACGCCTCCAACGTGTCGTCGGAGAGATCTTTCTTGCGCAGGCTGACGAGCGAGAGCTTGAAGCGGCGGGCATCGAACCTCGGAATCATCCAGGCGAACAGCCGCTTCACGCCGTGCATGCGTGAGCCGGGCCACCCGAGGTGATCGCAGATCTGGACGATGTTCAGGCGCTTCACGCTCGACACACCCCCGAATCCCGAATCCCGAATCCCGAATCCCGACTAGAGCAACCTGTTCGCACGATACCATTCCACGGTTCGTCGAATGCCCGTCTTCAAATCGACCTTCGGATCGTACCCCAGCTCCCGCCGGGCCCGCGAGATGTCGAAGGCGCGGCTCTTCACGTAGAAGTCCACGCGTCGGCGATAGAGCGGTGGCTCGACGCGAAGCGGCACGCAGACCGCCTCGCAGATCGCCCCCGCGATCCAGAACGGCCATACGGGCAGCCGCCATCGTGGCGGCGCGACACCCAGCTCGCGCGCGATGAGTTCCGTAAGCTCGTTGAGCGTCGTGTACTCCGGCCCGGCCAGAAGATACGTTCGATCGGCGGCCGCGTCATGCTCGGCGCACAGCCGAAACCCTTCGACCAGATCGTCGATGTAGGTGAGGTGGTAGAAGACCTCGCCCGAGCCGAGCATCGGGAATCGGCCGCGCGCGATCCCGCGAAACATCTTGAGAAACCGCGTATCCGCAGGCCCGTAGATTCCGATCGGCCGCACGATCGTGACCGCAAGACCTTCACGACGCCCGAACTCGCGCGCCAGCGTCTCGGCTTCCAGCTTCGTCTCCTGATAGACGTCGCCCGGGCGAAGCGGGGCGTCTTCGCTCGCAGGCGGCCGTTCGACATGACCATGAACGCCGCCGGTGCTGCAGTGTACGAACCGGCGTACGCCCGCCCGTTTCGCCGACGCCAGCAGATGCCGCGTCCCCTCGACGTTGACGACGTGATAGGCCGCGCCGGGCTGACCCGCCTCTCTATAGGTCGCCGCCACGTGAAAGACGACCTCGACGCCGCGACAGGCCTCGTCCAATGAACGTGGATCACCCAGGTCACCCACGACGGTCTCCAGACCAGCCGCCTCGAGTGACCTGGCCTTGTCCAGGCTGCGCTGCCGGACGAGCCCCCGAATTCGATAGCCGCGCGTCAGCAGGTGGTGAGCGAGGTGACCACCGGTGAACCCGGTTACGCCTGTGACAAGTGCGATCACCGCCGAGAAGAACCGACGGGATGGCTGTCGGGGAGCGGACGCGACGCCCGATCCGCCACGAGACCCGGCGCGCCGCCCGGCACGAGCCGGAGTTTTTCGTAGGCCTCACGCGTGCGGTCGATGAAGACGTCGCGGCTGTAACGCGTCGCCGCGAACGCGGCGGCACGCTCGGCAATCGCCGCCCGCTCGTCGGGCCGGTCGATCAATCTCCCCAGCGCGGCCGCGAACGGCGCGGCGTCAGGCGGCACGAGCACGGCGATGTCCGGCGTCAGGACCTGCGTGTGGGTGGGCAGATCCGTCGCCACGATCGGCCGCTTCGACCGGAGATACGAGTAGATCTTGAGCGGCGTGTTCGTCCCCGCGATTCGCGGCGACACCAGGATGTCGGATGCAGCGACGAAGTCCGCGATCTCCTGCGCGGGGCGCTGGCCCGTGAAGATCGCGTCAACGCTCCGACGAGCCGCCTTCGCGCGCGCGCCGCTCACCTGATCCGCCGTACCTCCGACGATCATGACTCTCGCCCGGGGATGGCTCCGGCGGAGGATCGCCGCCGCCGACAGCAACAGATCGACGCCTTGATAGGTCTCCAGCGTGCCGGTGTAGAGGACGAGGGGCTCGTCGGCGCCGACCTGCCATCGCGCGCGAATCGACCGAGCGTCGCTGGCCGTCGCCGCGGCCTGGTCGAAATCGCCGCCCATGACGTTTTCGATGAGCACCGCGCGCTGGCCCACGCCCATGACTCGGACCGCGTCCAGCAGCTGCTGACACACCGTGATGATGACCTGTGACCTCTCGACCATCCGGCGTTCGGCGGCCTCGAAGTGTCGCTGCAGCACTCGCGACCGGGAGTAGCCGAAATTGGTGAGCTGCTGCGGGAGGCTCGAATGCATGTCGTACACGTGGGGAACGCCGAGCCGAGACGCGAGCCAGACCCCCAGCAGGCCGGCCTCCTCGTGAGAATGGACCACGTCGTAAGTCGCCTGCCGCGCCGTGCGCCAGGCCGCGACCGCGAGGCACATATCGAGCAGGAGCTTCCTGAAAGAGGGACCGATCGCGACGGTCCGCACCAGCGGGGGCCGCGCCGCGCGGATGATTCGCAGGTTGGGCAGCGACACGTCGCGGCCGAAGGGGTAGGTCACGAGATCGATCGTGTGTCCCAGCTCGACGAGCGCCTTGATCCGGTGGTATTCGCTGAACGGCGTGCCTCGCGGCTCGAAGAACGGCTGCGGCGCCAGCATCAGGATGCGCAACCCGGCGTGACCTCGGCTCGACGTGTCGGTATTCAAGGGATTCGCAATTATGCTACCCTTCCGGCGCTTTGGCCAAGCTCTCCCGGCGAACGAGTCGCCTCCTCATCATCGGCAAGATTGTGGTCAGCGTCGGCTTGTTGACGCTGCTGCTGGCCCGCACCGATCTGCGGGCGCTCGTCACACGCCTGCGCGGGATGAATCCGTCCTGGATGATCGGCGCTCTCGGCCTCTACAGCGCGATGGTGTGGGTCGGCGCGTGGCGCTGGCGTCTGCTCCTCGCCGCCCAGTCCGTGAAGGTCTCGTTGTCGACGCTCGCGGAATCGTTTCTCGTCGCGACGTTCTTCAACAATTTTCTCCCGAGCAACATCGGCGGCGATGTGATTCGGATCGCCGATACGGCTCCGCTGACAACGTCCAAGACGGTGGCGACGACCGTCATCCTCGTCGATCGTGTGCTGGGCCTGCTGGCGCTCTTTGCCGTGGCGGGCGGTGGGCTGCTGGCA
This sequence comes from Acidobacteriota bacterium, assembly GCA_016178075.1. GTDB lineage: Bacteria > Acidobacteriota > Vicinamibacteria > Vicinamibacterales > JACQTH01 > JACQTH01. The sequence continues at coordinate 29,980 of JACOUA010000055.1, read as the reverse complement.
GCCTCGCGCGTCAGAGTCGGGGTTCCTGAGGTCGGATACGTGTGGGGTTTGTTCGCCGCGGCGATTGCGATCTCGATCCTCGCGTTCTTTTTCCCACACGCGCTGCCTCGCCTGCTCTCGCCGCTTCGCGTGATCGAGCCGGAATGGGTGGACGAGCGCCTGCGCCGACTCGGCAACACGCTCGCAGGCTTCCGCCAGCGCCCCCGGTATCTGGGCCAGGCATTCGTCGGGGCCGTGCTGGTGCAGGTCGGGATCGTCCTCTTCTATCTGTGCATCGCGCGCGGCTTGTCGATTGGCCTGCCCCCTCAGTACGCCGCCGTCCTGGTCCCCATCAGCCTCATCGTCCAGATGCTCCCCATCTCGATCAACGGCCTGGGCGTTCGAGAGGCCGTTTTTGCCTTTTTCTTCGCCAGCTTCGGGTTCAGCACCGATTCCGCGTTGGCGCTCTCGCTCTTCGGCGCCGCGCTCATCCTGCTTTTCAGCATCAGCGGCGGCATTCTGCTCGTGCGTCGTGGGTTAATCCCCGCCCCGCTCCAGTCCGATACAGTGCGATAGGCGGGCTTTCTACAGCCGTCCGCCTCTCTATCCGACATTCCAGGGCGAGGGTATCCATGCGTCATCGTGTGCACTTCCGGGCAGTTGCCGGCCTGGTGGCTGCTTCTGCCATTGCCGGGGCCTGCGAAACCGCCAAGAGCAGCAATCCGCTCAGCCCGTCGGTTGCGGGCCCCATTCCGGGCGTTTCGATCTCCGCGCCGAAGCCGCTCGAGCCGGGCGCCGGCACGCAACTGAGGGACAGCGACCAGCCGCTGACCCTGCTCATCGAGAACGCGAGCAGCACCGGCCAGCGGCCACTCAGCTACAGCTTTGAGATCGCGACGGACACCGACTTCAAGGGCATGGTCTTCGTTCGGGACAGGGTGGCCCCCGGCGAGGGCGGCCGGACCAGCCTGCGCCTGCCCGATCCGCTCGCCAGCGGGCGCAGCTATTACTGGCGGGCGCGCGCTGCCGATGGCGCCAACACGGGGCCGTATTCCTCGCCCGTAGACTTCAGGGTCGTCTCACCGGTCTCGATCAACAAACCGAACCTGCTGTCGCCAGCCAACAACGAGCAGGTGCCGTCGGTTCGGCCGACCTTCCGGTGGGAAAACGTCCCGCGCAGCGGTCCGGTGGGAGCCGTTAAGTACACGGTCGAGATCGCGAACGCCGAGTCGTTTGCCAGCAAGCTGGCGGTCTGGCAAGTCCTCGAGCAACCGACGCAGACGACGTATCAATCCCCGCAGAACTGGACGCACGGGCAATACCTCTTCTGGCGCGTGCGCGCGAGCACCAGCGACGGATCGGAAGAGGGACCGTGGTCCGACCCGAGAGCGTTTCTCGTCTTCACACCGGTCGTGATCGGCAAGCCGACGCTGGTCTCGCCGGCCAACAACGAGCGGGTGAGCTCGTTGCGTCCGACCTTCACCTGGTCCAACGCTTCGCGCAGCGGTCCAGCCGGCGCCATCAAGTACACCGTCGAGGTCTCGGACGTCGAGTCGTTCGGAAACAAGCTGGCGGTCTGGCAAGTCGCCGAACAATCGACCCAGACGAGCTTCGCGTCTCCTCAGGACTGGAGCTACGGGCAGTACCTGTTCTGGCACGTGCGCGCGAGTGATGGCACCGAACAAGGGGCGTGGTCGGATCCGCGGGCGCTTCGGCTGCCGGATCCGCCTGCGCCACTGCCGCCGCCACCAGCCCCGTCACCGTCACCCTCGCCGTCGCCCGTGCCGATTCCGGCACCGCCGCCCGGCGGCCGCACCCCGGACCCGCCGCCCGGACAGCGTCTGCCGCTGCCGGATGCCTTCAGCATCGTCCAGGAAGTCGCGCGAACCTACCCGAGCGCGTTGAAGAACTCCTGCCAGGACTCGGGCGGAAGCTGGGAGTTCATGGACCGGCTCGTCGACCGTTTGCGGCAGAATGACTCGCGCTGGGGTTACAACTGGAAGCGCGGGAACGTGGGGGATCCTTCGAAGGACGTCGTCGACTATCACTTCGGCCGGGGTCCGGACGAAGGCAGCACCGACGTCTACATCATCGACGTGATCGGCGGCCACTGCAGCGCGAATCCGTCGCCCGGGTGGACCGATGTCACCGCGTCCACGGCGGCCGGCGGGACGATTGGGCGGTGGACGGGACGGGGAAGGTTCTGAGAATCTTGTGATTTGGTAGTTGGGGATCTGGTGATTGATTGAATCACCAAATGCGCCAGTTGTTTTTGATCCTGAGCCTGGCGCCGACGCCGATCTGAAACCCTCCGGCGTCAATCGATTGGGTTCGGCCCGATCCGGCGTTCAGGTCGGCCGACGCGCCGGCGTACCGCAGCAGAAGCCCCGCCCCGACCGACTCCGTGACTCGATACGAGATGTCGAGGCCCACGTTGACGCCGGTTGCCCATTTGCCCTGGCTGCGAGTCGTCACGCCCCCGAGGTTCGCGGACGTAAACGGCGCCCCGACTTCCGAGAAGCCGATCGCGTTCACGAAGGTCTGCGTCACCTTGAAGAACGACGGGCCGACGAAGGCGCCGATGAGGATCCTGTCCGTGGTCCGGGCGGTGAACGGCAGCTTGCTCAACGGGAGCAGCCAGGTCGCCTGAAGGTGCACCCCGGTTTCCGAGTGCTTCGTATCGGCTGATCCGGTCGCGGTCCGGGGACGATCGAAAATGAGCGGATGCGGAATCCGTGCGACGATCGCGGCGCTGGACGAGTCGGAGAATCGAGACACGCCGAGTCCGACGCCCAGATGACGCCAGACCCGCACGCCCCCGCCGACATCGAAGCCGCGGCCACCCTTGATCCGCTGATGAGTCTCGACGTTCCCCTGCTCGTCGTATGCCGTGAGGCTCCAACTGTCGTTCAGGTCGGCCGAGGTCAGCTGGTTGGACAGGTTGATCTGGGCGAAGCCGCGATCGGTCCAGTCGCGAAACACCTGTGCGTGGACGGGGGGCGCGACGAACAGCAGGACGGTGGCGGCCGCAAGAGCCTTGAGAATCGTCGATCTCATGTATGGGTCCTGGTCGCGAGAGGGAAACCGCGGAAAGCGGCAGCATGCTATCACAAAGCCTTCAATGGCCCAGACGCGCGGTCCCGGACTCGAGGGCGCACCCGGCGTGATTCTCCGCGTATGGGTAGTGGGTCACTACCCGCGTATGCATGAGGCCGAAAAACGGCACGGCGATGGTATGATAGCCGCGCTCGACGCGGACCGGTCTCCGCTCGAGAACCCCGAACACTGGAGAACTTTCGAATGCTTGAACGGATCAGGCTTCCCCTGATTGGGGCGTGCGTGGCGCTCGCCCTGGCAGTGGGGTGCAGCAACACCTCTCGTGAACTCGTCGGACCGGAGGCCACCGTTGGGGCCGGCACGAACGCGCCGGCAAATGCCGACGGCAGCACGTTGAAGGCCACGACGCCGGTGAACATGTCGCCGGCGCACGGCGCAACGATCGATTCGCTGTCGACCACGCTCGAGATCCAGAACTCAACCGGCCAGTACGTGAGCGCGAGCTTCACGTACCTCTTCGAGTTCTATGAAGGCAACGACATCCTGAACACGTACCGCGTCCCCCAAGGGAGCGGCGGGCGGACGAGCGTGGAGGTTCCTGACCTGAAGTACGGCACGCTTTATCGCTGGCGCGCGCGCCCGGAGTTCGATGGGGGCATCGGCACCTTCTCACGAACCACCGATTTCTCGACGTCGGCTCCTCCACCGCCGCCGCCTCCGCCGCCGCCGCCGGTTCCGCCGAAGCCGCCGGAATCACGGACGCCGGATCCTCCTCCCGGACAGCGGCTGCCGCTGCCGCAAATGCAGCACATCATCCGGGAAGTCGCAGATCAGTACCCCAGAGCGCTCGGGAACTCCTGTCAGGAGACCGGCGGCACCTGGGAGTTCATGGATCGTGTCGTGGATCGCCTGCGGGAGATCGACACGCGGTGGGGCTACAACTGGAAGCGCGGCAACGTGGGTGACCCGTCACTGGATGTCATCGACTACCACTTCGGACCGGGTCCGGACGAGGGCAGCACGGACGTCTACATCATCGACATCATCACCGGGCACTGCGGACCCAACCCGGGCGCCGGCTGGGATGACAAGACTGCCAGCACCGCCGCCGGCAACACGATCGGCCGCTGGACCGGCAGGGGAAGGTTCTAAATAACTCTGAGCATTTGGGATTTGGCGATTGGAGATAAATCACCACATCCTCAAATGCGCCACTTCTCCTCGATCCTCCGTGCGGCTCTGACGGCCGCCATCCTCATCTATCTCCTCGCGCGCATCGACCTGCGGGACACGTGGGCGGCCATGCTGCGTCTCGATCAACGCGCAGCTCTGGTTGTCCTGGCGCTTCTCGCTGTCGATCGCTTCATCATGATCTGGCGGTGGATCCTGCTCCTGCGGGCCAGCGGCGCCGTCGTCTCGACCGCTTCGGCCTCTCGCGTCTACCTGGTCAGCTCGTTCGTGGGAAGCTTCCTGCCCGCCGGCGTCGGCGCCGACGCGCTGCGCGCCCTGAGCCTCACGCGGGACGTTACGCCGCGCAGCGAGTCGATCGCCTCCGTCGCGGTCGACCGCGTGCTCGGCATGCTGTCGATTGTGCTGCTGGGCACGATCGGGATCGTCGTCTGGACGCGCCAGATCGATTCTGAACTCCAGCAGACGACGGTGGTGCTGGCCATGCTGGTCGGGCTCGGGGCGGCTGGAGTCTTCTGGGCCGACCGCATCCTGACGCTCGCCCTGCCATCGAGCTGGCATGGGACCCCCCATGGCGGCCGGCTCGTGCGGTTGTTCGACGCGCTCGGGCGATATCGCGGACGCCGAGGCATTTTGAGCGCGGTGCTGCTGCTGTCGGTAGCGGTTCAGGTCCTGCGGGTTCTTCAAGCCTACGCGCTCGGCCGGGGCCTGGGCCTCGACGTCCCCTTCACCTATTACCTGGTCTTCATGCCGATCGGGCTCCTGATGCTGCTCATCCCGATTTCCATCAGCGGTTTTGGGCTGCCACAGGGCGTGATCGTCTGGCTGCTCCGTCCGCAGGGCGTGCCGGACGCGGTGTCATTTGCGCTCTCAACGCTCATTATCGTGACGGGGATCGTGGCGAATCTTCCGGGCGCCTGGTTGTATCTTCGGACGAAGACTACCTCTTGATCACAGCCAGCAGCGCGTCGGCGACGGCCTCGTGCCCGTGCACATTCAAATGATCGTCGAGGACGTAGAAGTCGCGTGGGGTGAGAAACCGCGCGGTGTCGATCGTAATCAGTGCTCGCACGAACGGATTCGACGTTCGGCTCTTTCTTTCAGCCACTGCGGCGATGAACTGGCGCGGCGAGTCCAGCTTCTCGTTCACCTCGAGGACGATGAGCTGGACGTTATCGAGCGATGCCTGCCGGCGCGTGATGGCGGTGATGAACAGCTCGGCTTCTCCGAGCGGCGCGATCGGCTCCATCCTGAACTGATCGGGCTCCGGCTCCTCGAGGCGCAGTCCCTTGAGGAGAAGCCGGTAGATGTATTTCCCCGGATAGTAGCCGCGCTGCGACGCATAGTACTGAACGGCACGCTCGTAGTCCCCCTGACTCATCATCGGCAGCCGGCCGTCGTTCTGCGCAAACGTCCGGTTCTCCGCCAGATCGTTGTCGGAGTACTGCACCACGAGGAACCGCAGGTGCGACGTGTCCAGCCGCTCGAGCAGCTCCATCTCCCGGACCGTGCCGTACGATGACACAGCCGCGTTCAAGACCTTCAGTCCGCTCTTCCGTTCCAGCCTCTTCGCGAAGGTCGCCGGCCGGTCGACGCCCCACCCCATCGCCTGGGAATCACCCAGCACGATGACGTCTGGGGCCTCGAGCGAGGCCTCGTCGTCTCGCACGCCGGCACGGTTGATTCGGTATTCGTTGGAGAACTCGACATTGCCAAAGACGCACGAGCCGGGGCGGAGGGTGTAAGCAAGCTCGGGATCGTAGCGCGCGCATCGTGGCTCGAACTGGATGAGTGAGCGGTTGAAGTGCCGATACACTTTCTGCACAAATTGGCGAATCGGTGGCGGCGACGCGGCGACGAGCCGTGGGCTCGCCAGCATCACCACTATCCAGGCCTCAACGATCACGATGGGGAGGATCAGGTTGAGGGCCGCGAACAACAGGTGGGTCCGTTTGACTTTCAGAAGTCGCGTCACGATAATCGCGGTTCCGTCGAAACGACCTTTCGCCAGCCGTGCTTGCACGGCTAAAACGCGTACGAACGAGTCAACTTCGCCGTGCAAGCCCGGGGTCCCCAACGCGGCAGCCGCGTTGGCGTGGAAGCCCGGCTTAGGCGCGGCCGCATCCGCGGCGCGCAACTAGTAAAGAAGCTTCGCGACCCGAGGCTTCGGTGTCACGCGTCAGTTTGAGGCGAAGCTTCGTTACTCGATACGCGACCATCGTCTCGCTGACGCTCGGCGGCTCCATCGCGATCTGTCTCGTCGCCATCGCGCCTCTCAAGGTTGGGCTCGCGCTCGTGGCCGTGATGGCGTGGGCGATGCTGCCCGGCGTCATTATCGCGCGCCGTTTGTACGGGGCGCAACGCGGCACCTCCGGCGCGTCTCTGCTCGTGGGTCCCGTGTGGGGATTCGCGACGACGAGCCTCGTGCTGCTCGCGCTCTGGACGATCGGCGTCCGGAGCGCGGCGGTTCTCGCGTTGGCGCCGCTCGGCGCCGTACTGCTCGCGATCCCCGCCTCACGCCTCGCCGGCGCGCTGGACCTTCCGTCGTTCGATCGACGCGATCTCCTGCCCGTGCTCCTCGTCCTCGCCGTCGTTCCCCTCGTCGTCGGGCGTCCATACGCGCGCGTCGGTGAGATGCGACCGGAAGGCAAGGCCTATCGCGCGTACTTCACCGCCGATTTTGTCTGGGCGATGGCGGTCGTCGCGGAGGTCAGCAAAGGGGACGTCCCGCCGCGCAACCCGTTCATGCGCCGCGATCGGCTTCATTACTACTGGCTCCCCGATCTGCTCTCCGCGATCGAATATCGACAGGCGCAACACCGCGCGTCGACAGAACAGATCCTGCTGACGAACGCGCTGATGCTCGACCTGGCGTTCATGGCGTTCTTCTACTTTTTTGTCCGGCACTTCGTCGAAAAGCCGGCCGCAGCGGCGATCGCCTGCACGAGCGCGGTGCTCTTTTCGAGCTTCGAAGGCCTACAACAGCTCGTGGCGCTGTGGTGGTTGAACGCGCCTCTGCATCTCGTCACGAACCTCAATATCGACGCCGTCAGCCGCTGGATCTTCGGCGGCATGCCGATTGACGGCCTGCAACGCCTGCTGCTCTATCAGCCGCACCATGCGACCGCCTGGGGACTCAGTCTGTCAGCGCTGCTGGTGCTGCTCGACGCCAGAGACCCAGCTCGACCCTCGGTCAATCTGGTCGCGGGGGGGCTGCTCGCGATCGGCTTGCTCTTGAGCTCGTTCCTGGCCGTCATGATCGCCGCCGTGATCGCGCTGTGCCAGCTCGTCAGCTTACTACCCGGAAGAAGGTGGAACCGCCTTGCTGTCGCCGGCCTGATGGGAGCGATTCCGATCGCCATCGCCGTTTGGGTATCGAACGCACTGCACTACGTCGACCGATCGGGCGGATCTCTCGTGGCTGTCGGCCGACTCAATCCGACCGCCGCACACGCGGTCCCCACGGTCATCTTCTTGAGCTTCGGGCCGATGCTGTTGGGCGCCGCGGCTGGGGCGTATCTCGCCGCCCGCCGCCGTGCAGGCAGCCTAGCTGTCGCGGGTGCGATGATGCTGGTGAGCGCCATCTTCTACTTCTTCGTCGACGTCCGCGATCACCAGCATGTGTACGTGGGCTGGCGAGCGGGGCACCTTCTGTTCATGGCCCTTGCCCCGCTCGTGGGCTTTGCGCTCCAGGATCTCTGGGCGAAAGGGCCTCGGGCACGCCTGCTGACAACGTGCATCGGTGCGCTCGTCGCGCTTGCCGCCCTCCCCACCACGGCGATCGACCTGTACAACACACAGGACACCTCCAACCGCCGGATGGCCCCTGGCTTCCACTGGACCGTCATCCTGACCCCGGATGAGCTCGAGGCGCTCAAGTGGATCAGACAAACCACGCCGACCAATGCTCTGGTCCAGATCGAGCCAAGCGTTCGGGATCCTGAGACATGGGCGTACATCCCGGCATTCGCCGAACGACGGATGGTCGCGGGACTGCCGATCTCGATGATTCCGTTGCGCAAGTATCAGGACGCCAGCTCAGAGATTCGCGACATCTATCGCGACGACGACAGCCGCACGATATGGATGGAGGCACGGGCGCTCGCGATCGACTACCTGGTGGTCGCGCCCGCCGAGCGGGACACGTATCCCCGGCTCGAGAGCCTGCTCGACGCCGCGCCGCAATGGTTCCGGCCGGTGTTTCGCAATCGATCCGTGACCATCTACTCCGTGCTGTTCCCGCGCGCTGCGTCGCGCGGTCATTCGCTTTACTCATCTGCCAAAAGCTCCTAGAATCCAAGGACATATGGCCCAGGTGTACGCGGCGAAGTATCTTGCCAAGGCCGCGCTCTCCGCCCCGCGCGATCTCGCCAACGCGTACGTCGCGCAGTTCAAGGCGATCCACCCGACGGTCCTCATCTTCCACTGCACGTTCGTCTGCGACGCCCGCTGCGAGATGTGCAACAACTGGAAGCGGGGCGATCGGAAAGCGGACATGTCGCTCGACGACATCGATCGCGCCTTCTCCTCGAGCCTGTGGAAGAACGTCGAGAACGCCGCGATCTCGGGGGGCGAGCCGACCACCCGAAACGACCTGGTCGACATCTGCCGCATCATGCTCGACCGGTTCCCGCGACTGAGGAAGATCGGCATCACCACGACGGGCCTGACGCCACACCGCGCAATCCCGATGCTCACGCAGATGGCCGAGCTGTGCCACGCACGCGACGTGATCTACAGCGTGAGGCTCTCGATCGACGGCGTCGGCGAGCTGCACGACAGCATCCGCCACGTGCGGCGCGGGTTCGAAAAGGCGAACAAGACCATCAGCGCCATGAAGGCGCTCCAGGCGCGTTTCCGCTTCAACTTCGGCATCTCCTCGACGCTCTTCACGCGCAATCTCGACGACGCGGAGAACCTGCTGACGTGGGCGAAGAAGGAGCGGCTCGACATCGTCTTCAACATGGTCCGGTTCACCGACCCGATGCTGGGCAACGGCGATCTGAAGGACACGTGCAAGCCGATCGGGCCCGATGAGGAGCACGCGCGGCAGTTCTTCCTCGAGCGCATCCGGATGGACCCGCTGCTCGACGGCCAGAACTACATCTACATGCACTACGCCGACATGATCGCGAACGGCTATCACCGCCTCGCGCCGTGTCCGTTCCAGTCGCAGGGGGTGATGCTGAATCCGGACGGGGGCCTGTTCTTCTGCGAGAACAGCGACGTGATGGGCAACGTCCGGGACGAGGACGCCGCCGAGATCTACTTCCGAACGGCGAGCCAGGACCACCGTCGCTGGGTCCGCGATCATCAATGCCCGACCTGTCTGAGCCCTTGCCAGATGAACGTCGCCGCCATCAAGCAGGTCGTGCCGTACGTGAAGTTCCTGCTGCGGGCCTCGAACGAGCGACGGAAGGGACGGGACCTGGTGCCCGCCTCCGCCTCATCTGTGTGAGCCGATCGGCTTCGGGGCCGACCTTCTCCAACCGGCAACGTCAAAAAAGAGAGAGCGATCTCGCAGTGAAGATGTGGCAGCTACGCCAGGGTGCCTCAACGATGACCCGCACGGCTCGTGTCGTTTGCGTGATCCTGTCGTGCCTGGCGCTTCAGGGATCCCCGGGGCGCGCCGCGGAACCCGGCGCGCGGCCGACGTTCGCCTTCCCCATCCGCGTCGAAGGTGCCCGGCTGGTGGCAGCCGACGGTCGGGTCTGGCCGGCGTTCGGCCGGAGCGAGTTCGCGCTGGCGTGGCACGGCTATCACGATCGCTGGACGCTGGCCGATCAGTTGCTCGACCGGGATCGCGCCGAAGGCTTCACCTACGTGCGCGTGTTCGGCATGTTGAGCTGGCTGGAGCCCACGTGGGAGCCGTGGAGCGATGCCGAGCGCTACTGGCGCGCGTGGGATGAGCTCGCAAACCGCGCCCGCGAGCGTAACCTGGTCGTCTGGTTCACCGTCTTTGCCGATTGGAACCGCCTGGCCGGCGTCTCACCGGCCCGGTTCGCCGACACCGCACGCCGCGCGGCCGTCTATGCGCGTCGTCATGTCAACGTTGTCATCGAAATCGCGAACGAGTGGTATGTCAACGGTCTCGGCCCGGAGCAGATTCGCGAGGCCGGGGCGATGATCCGATCGGCAGGCTACGAGGGCATCCTGTTTGGCAGCACGCCCGACCATGCCGAGAGCCCTCGCAGCGGCGAACTGGCCTCCGGGGAGGCGACGCACCTGGTCACCGGTCCTCCCTTCGATGCCGTGACCCTGCATTCGCGCCGCGACGACGGCCATGGTGGATGGGAGCACGTCAAGGAGCTCCGCGATGGGATTGCCTTCGCCGAATCGATGCGGAAGCCGATTGTCCTTGGCGAGCCCATGGGGTTCGACTTCCGCCCGCGGCAGGGGATCTACGACGACTCGCCCGTGAGGGCCCTCGGCGCCATGCTCGCGGCCTGGATCGGCGGCGCGAGCGGCTACTGTTATCACGCCGACGGCGGCCTCTGGTCCAAGCTGGAACGGTATCCCGGCGAAGATCTCATGCAGGTGTTCTGGACGCTGCCGCTCGCCACCCATCCAGGTGCGTGGACGTTCGTGAACGGTCACTGGCCCGATGCCCCGATCACGAGCGCCACCGGTTTTCTCGGCGAGCCCACGTTCGCCCGGGGACCCTACCGCATCTACGGCGCCACGTCCCCAGGCGGCACCTACGTGGCGATCGCGTTCGGAGGACGCCCGCCCTGGACGCTCAAAGTGCAGCGACCGGTCGACCTGCAAAGGTACGGGCAGGATGGGCGCCTGATCGATCTGAGACCTGTGAGCCTCAAGCCCGGGGACGTTCTGGAGGAACGCGGACGCGATCTTCTGATCCTGGTGGGAACGCTCCGAGGATCGTAGCCCGGCAGCGGCCCACGCGATCCCGCCTACTTTCGGCAGAACGCCATCAGGTGCCACCAAACCTTCGCACGATTGAGCGAGGAAGAACGCTGAAGGCCCCTTTCCTCGACCTAGCGATACTTTCGGGTCTTCGCCTTCGCCCGGCCGGACCGCCGTGAACTGCGCGGGCGCAGGATCCCATGCAAGGCCACTTTGGCGATCTCGTCGGCCGCGTCGTCGACCGTCAGGCGCCCGCCGGGTCGGAACCATCGGGGCAGCCAGTGAATCGTGCCGAACAAGCTGAAGGCCGCGACGGTCGGATCGACGTCCTGAAGCTGGCCGGCCGCCTCGAGCTCCTTCAGCGTGTCGCGGACCACAACGAAGTAGGCGCGCATGCGCTGCACGATCTTCTTCCGCAGGGGGGGCGGCAGCGCGCGGGTCTCCTCCATGACGAGCGACACAGCCCCACGGGCGCGGGTCGCGATCCGGGCATGACGGACCAGAAGCTGGCGAAGGCGATCCGCCGGGTCGCGCACCCCATTCACGGGCCGGACGACTTCGGCCTCGACGCGCTCCATGCCGAAGTTCATGATCTCGAAGAGTAACGCCTCCTTGCTGCTGATGTAGTGGTAGAGGCCGGCCTTTGTCATGCCCAGCGCGCGAGCGATCTCGTTGACTGAGGTCCCCGCGAAACCCCGCTCACAGATAATCGCGGCGGCAGTCCGATAGATCTCGGCGCGGCGGGCGTTCGGGCGGACATCGGCTGATCGTCGTGCGGCCATAAGCGGCAACGAGGCTGCGGGCACGAGCGATCGCGGCGGTCGTCCCATCCCCCTTATACCGTGGGATCTCGCCACCGGTCAACACGACGCAGGTCACTTCGCACCCCCTTCGCGACGCCCGGAACTTCCCAAGCAGGCCCTCTCCCCCGGCCGCGGCGCCGTCGCCGTTGTGGCACCCAGGCTCAGGTGCTATACTGACCGACCGTTCGGTAACCTACGCAGCGTGGGACGTGTCGGCCTCGAGCGCGTCGTTGTGGCCCGAGGCCGCGACGTCTTTGTTCAGCCGCCGCATTGACAGGCGCGGCGAACGGGAGTATGGACGCGTCTCTCCATCACTTCTGCCCGCGAGTTCATCCGGGCGGACACCTCTTGCCCAGCCGCGTCCACTGGCCAGGGCTGAGGGTTGCAGACACGAATGGCGCACAGATCGAGGGACGGCCCCCAAAGTCATGGTTTAGACAAGGAGGGCGATCATGCGAACGGCGTTCAGAACGGCGTTGATTGCTGCGACGTTGATTGCCGGCGTCCCGGTGGCCGCGCTGGCACAGGGCGCGATCGCGGGTCAGGTCACCGACCCGTCGGGTGGCATCGTTCCCGGCGTGACCGTCGAGGCCAGTAGTCCGGCCCTGATCGAGGGGACTCGGGCCGCTGTCACCGACGGCCAGGGCCGCTATCAGATCAGAGAGCTCCGGCCGGGCACCTACAAGGTGACATTCACGCTGCCGGGCTTTCGCACGGTCGTGCGTGAGGGCATCGAGCTGACGGCCGGTTTCACCGCGACGGTGAACGTCCAGATGGCCGTTGGTGCCGTCGAGGAATCCGTCACCGTTGCGGGCGCCTCGCCGGTGGTCGATACGCAGAGCGTGACGACGCAGACCGTCATGACGCGCGAAGTCCTGGACGTCGTGCCCACCGGCCGCAACATCCAGGCCATCGGCATTCTTATCCCGGGCACCGGCTTGCAGGTAGGTGGCGGCTCGTCCTACAACGTCGACGTCGGCGGCTCCGCTGGCATGCAGCAGTCGCCGCTCGCCTACCACGGCAACACGAACTCGGTCCAACAGGTCGACGGGATCCGCTTCAACAACATGGAGGGCGCAGGGCAGTACTCCGGCATGTACTGGAACGACGGGACGATTCAGGAGATCCAGTACACGACGAGCGGTGACTCGGCGGAAACGCAGGCCGGCGGCGTCCGCATCAACATGATTCCGAAAGAAGGGGGCAACACGTTTCGCGGGTCGGTCTTCGCCAACTTCACCTTCGACAAGTGGCACGGCAACAACCTGGACCAGCGGCTCCAGGACCGCAGGCTCGAAAGCGTGGGGAAGATCCAGAAAATCTGGGACTTCAACCCGAGCATTGGCGGGCCGATCAAGCGCGACAAGCTGTGGTTCCACTTCGCGTACCGGAACTGGGGCGTCAACAGGACCGTGCCCGGTAGCTTTTCTGAGATCGACGCCACGAGGCCGAGCATCGATGACAGCCACATCAACAGCGCGGCGCTCCGGCTGACGTGGCAGATCAACCAAAAGCACAAGCTCGGCGCCCATTACGACCGCAACCACAAGTATCGCGGCCACTGGGGCCTGGCATCGACCGTGTCGGAAGAGGCGGCGGCCATTGAAGACATGCCGCAAAGCTTCAACGCGAGCGTCAAGTGGACTGGGATGCTCAGCAACTCGCTCCTCGCGCAGGCAGGCCTGGGGCTTTACACCCAGCAGTACCGGGAGATCTACGAGCCCGAGCTGCCGACCGCGCCGGGGCAGCGCGTCGGAACATTCCCGCGCACGAATACCCAATACGACCCGTTCTTTACGAACTTCGACCAAACGACGGGCTTCTTCCGCGGCGCGTTCCGCTCCGGGAACATCGTGCATATCTCGGCGGTGCGTGACTATTCGGCCTCCCTGTCGTATGTGACCGGGTCACAGTCGTTCAAGGTCGGATTGCAGTTTCAGGAGGGCATGAGTCGGCAGCACGATCATTATCGTGGTGACATTGGAGAGATCCGGTGGCTCGACGGCCGGCCCAATCAAGTGGTCCTCCGGGCGTCGCCACGGACAGCAATCGAAAACATTCGGGATCTCGGTCTTTACGTGGACGAGCGGTGGACGCTCAATCGCCTCGCGCTGAGCGGCGGCCTGAGGTTCGACTATTTCAACGGCTACGCGCCGGAGCAGTGGAGCGGGCCGGGGACGTGGATCGGTGCGCGATTAACACCGCGGGTGGAGAACATCCCGAATTGGCGCGATATCAACCCGCGCCTCGGGGTGTCGTGGGATCTATTCGGCAACGCCAAGACGGCCCTGAAGTTCACGACCGGCCGCTACGTCGATCAGGTGGTCGCGGGGCCGACACGCCAGCTGAACCCGATGCGCCAGATTGCGGAGACCGACACGCGGGCCTGGCTGGCTGATACGAACGGCAATCGCATCCCCGATCTGAGCGAGCTCGGTCCGACCAGCAATGCGCGCTTCGGGACGGTCGTGCAGAGCATCCGATTCGACCCCGCCTATGTCGACGGCTTCGGTTCGCGCTCTGGCCACTGGAACTACCATCTCTCGCTGCAGCACGAGCTGCGGCCGGGGTTGGGCGTCACGGCGACGTACTCCCACGTGACGAACTTCAACCAGCTCGAGACCGATAACCTGTTTGTGACACCGGCGGACTTCGATGAGTTCACGATTGTGGTTCCGGATGACCCGCGCCTGCCGGCGAGCGTCCGAGGGCAGACCATCACCGGGCTCCACGTCATCAAGGACGCGAAGCGGCCGCTCGTGGACAACTTCCGGTCGTTCGACACGACCATCGGCGGCGACACCACGCTCACCTACAACGGCGCGGACTTCAACGTCAACTGGCGGATGCCGAACGGTGGCACCATTGCCGGCGGTATGACCTGGGGGGACGCGCACCTCAACGAGTGCTTTGTGATCGACGACCCCACCAGGCTGCGGTTCTGCGACAGGAACGTTGATCCTAACTTTGGCCTGGTACGCGGCGGGCTGCAGGTCAAGCTCCTCGGGGCGTACCCGCTGCCTGGCGGCTGGCAGGCGAGCGGCAGCTTCCAGTCCGTCCGCGGTCCCGAGATCACCGCCGCCTGGACCAGCCGCGATTTCAACGGCACGATCCGATTCCCCAACAGCACCCGCACGAGTCTTGGCGCCACACCGACCGTCACGGTGCAGTTGCTCGAGCCGGGAACGATGTACGACGACCGGCTGTATCAGGTGGATTTAAGAGCGACGAAGGTGTTCGGCCGAGTGAACCGGCGGGTACGAATCATGATGGATCTCTACAACGTGCTCAACAACAACGCCGTGCTGCAACGCAGCATCATCGGCCGAACTGACGCGTACGCGTTCCCCGGGGGCGCATGGGGCCGGCCAGTGAGCATTCTGGAGGCGCGGCTGTTCAAGATCGGGGCGCAGCTCGATTTCTAAAAGCCCTTACGACGAAAAACGCGGAGCTCGCAGAGATCTCGAGACAGGTTGCCTGGCCTCGGCGAGCTCCGCGCTAACGATCGTGGGAGTTCAGTTCCGATCTGAGGCCCTTATTGCTCTCGCTGTCGCTGGTGTAGCAGGATCTCCAGATTTCGACGAGCGGGTTGGAAATCCGGCGTGACGCGGAGGACCTGCTCGAGCTCGCTGATCGCTTCATCGATCCGCCCCTCCTGCAGCAAGGCGCCCGCCAAGTTCGTGCGCGCCTGCGGATCAGCGGGATCGATCGAGAGGCCTTCGTTGAATCGGGCGATGGCCTCACGGACCTGCCCCTGCTGAAGCAGCACGTTCCCCAGGTTCGAGTACGCCTGCGTCTGACGGGGATCGAGTCGTAGCGCCTCTCGATAGTGATCGATGGCCTCCGCCAGCCAGCCGAGGCGTGCCAGCGCCACGCCGAGATTCGAATGGGCTCCGGCGTGCTTGGGATCAAGACGTACCGCCTCCTGCAAGTGCTCGATGGCTTCGTCGACCTGACCCCGTAGGAGCAACGCCCCGCCGAGCTTGTTCCGGGCTTCGGCACTGTGCGGCACGGCCTGAACGATCATCCGATCGCGCTCGAGCGCCAGCATCGGCCCCCGCGTCTCCGCAGACCCGAGCCAGGCCACCGGCAGGATGAAGGCCGCCCACTTCAAGCCGTGCGCCCAGCCGGAAGGGCCAGATGGCTCGATCGGCCGAGCACGTTGAGCGCCCAAGCCGAGCGATTCACGGACGGCCGGCTCGCGCACCTTCCAGATAAAGCCATCGTAGTAGAAATGCAGCAGCGCCGACGCGGTCAGCACACCCATCAGACTCCGACTGAGTGTCTGACTCGAGAGCCCAGGCGGAATGAGATTCAACGACCCATACGCGGCGACCAACCCCACATACAGGCCCGCTAAACCCCAGCTCCGCCGGAACAAGAAGCGCGTGAACCGGCCGACCCCAGGGTTGCGATCCACTCGGTTGAGATTGAAGATCCAGACGATCGTGAGGTATTGCACGTCGTGAAAGATCTCGAAAAGAGCGATCCCGACCAGCATGTTGGAAACAGCGACATTGCTGTACCACCAGAACGAAATGCTGATGGCCAGCAGTACCAGCTTCGCCGGACTCTGAGCGTTCCCACGAGCCCGGTCATACAGCAGATGGCCAACAAAGCCGAGCGTCACGAGTCCGGTCGCAATCAGCCAGACGCCCGTCAGGACGCCAACGATTGCCGGCGACACGACGGCGCCCCCTGCCTGATAGTAGTCGGTCAGGATCTTGGTCATCCGCGTGGGCGCCAACAGGACGGCCGCGCCAAACCAGGTCACGCACACCGCGCTATCCAGCCGGGCCGTCAGCCTCGACACGGACCCGACCTTGGCGTCGTAGATTCGCAGAAACCCGTAGGTCTGCATCAACCCGTGCCACACGCCCCAGAGATAAGCGACGAGAACGATCGCGTTCAGCTGTCGGACCGCAAACAGGAGACACGTGCCGCCTAGCAACAACGGCGTCAGGACGAAGCGATACTTGAAGCGCTCAAAGAGGAACCGGTCGCCGTAGGCGCGCATCATGCCCGGGAGGTGGTGTCCGAGGGCGCCGAAGGATGCCACGAACAGGTAAATCTGGTCCGGTCTGAAACGATCCTCGGCCAGCCAGATTGCCGGGAGAATGATGACCGGCGTGGCCACGATGAGCGCGACGTCGCGCCAGGGATCGAGAATCCACACCGAGCCCCGCCCGGAGGGGGCCGGCGGCAGGGCCGGCTCTTGTGGCTTCGCAGGATTCGCCGTGCGTGTCCGGCGGCCCATGTTGAGAGGTCGATGATTGTATCTCCCGAACGAGTGCGGCGCAAAGGCGCCAACCGCCTGGCTCTGGACGAGGCTGACTACTTCCGGCAAAACGCCATCAAGTGCCAACCGAATCTCCGCACGATGGCGCGGGGGAGGAGGTTGAATGTCCCAACGAACACGCCGTTGAACAACGCGCCCTTCCATCCACCGTGCAGTCGCGACCGCACGGGAAAACGCTCGGGCACGATCCGCACGCTGCTGAAATCCGTCAGCAGCTCCTGAACTTCGCGCGCCGAGTACTTGTTGAGAACCGGGGCGTCCTCGTGTTCGAGATCGACGCGCATCACCTTGGACAACGCGTTGAGCCACGAGATCCGATTGTAGACCATGAAGATCGCCTCGCCACCTGGTCGCAGGACCCTGTGGCACTCGCGAATGAGTTGCCGCGCATCGGCCGCGTACTGCGCGACCCCGTGCGCGTAGGCGACGTCGAACGACTCGTCGACGTACGGCAGCGACTCACCATCCGCGACCCGCAACTCAGCGGGCTGCAGCCCGTGCAGCTCGAAGTTCTTTCGCGCCAGCTCGACGGCGGTCGCTGACAGATCCACGCCCGTCACCATCGCGCCGCCACGGGCGAAGCGAACCAGGTCGGTGCCGATGCCGCATCCGACCTCGAGCAGCGCCCTGCCCCCATACCCGGCGAAGTCCACGACGGTCGGCAGATAGTGCAGCTTGTCGAAGCGGTAGGCGTCGAGGTCGTCGAAGAACTCCCGCGTCCCGACGGCATGCGTCGTCATCTTGAGGTCGTGGATGTGCGTGTCCCAGTAGCGCCGGATCCGGTCGATGGAGGTCACGGGATAAGGGGGCGGGCACGGGGCCCGCCCCTACAGAGGTCGGTCATCGTAGGGGCAACCCCCGTGGTTGCCCGCCTTATAGGATACTTGCCTCGTGCTTCGGGACCCCGCCCAACTCACCAGCCGCGAGTTCGATCTCCTGATCATCGGGGCCGGCATCTACGGCGTGACGGCCGCCTGGGACGCGGCGCTCCGCGGCCTGGACGTCGCCCTCATCGATCGCGGTGACTTCGGCGGCGGCACCTCGTTCAACAGTGCCAAGACCGTGCACGGCGGCGTGCGGGCGCTGCAGCGCGGCGCGATTCGCGAGATGCGCGAGTACATGAGCGAGCGGCGGACGCTGTGCCGGATCGCCCCTCACCTGATCCACCCGCTCCCGTTTCTCATCCCGACGACGTTCGGCCTCAAGCAGAACCGCTGGCTGCTGCGCGCCTATTTCGCGCTCAACGATTCGCTGTCGCGCGATCGCAACGACTCGCTCGACCCGTCCAAGCACCTGCCGCCCAGCCGGCTCATCTCGCGAGAGGAATGCCTGCACCTCGACCCGTTGATCAATCCTGCGAAGGTCACCGGCGGGATCGTCTGGCACGACTGCCAGATCTACAACACCGACCGGATGGCGCTCTCGTTCGTGCTGTCTGGGGTGGAGCGGGGCGCCGCCGCCGCCAACTATGTCGAGTGCACCGGATGGCTGCGGGACAAGTCGCGCGTCATCGGCATCACGGCCGTGGATCTGCTGGGCGGGGACCATTTCGAGATTCGGGCCCGAGTCGTGCTCAACGCCGCCGGTCCCTGGGCGCATCGCGTCGTCGCGCCGCTCTTCGCGGGCCGGCAGAATCCCGTCGTGTCGAAGCTCTCGAAAGCAATGAATCTGGTCACGAGGCGGCTGACGGGCGTCCATGCCGTCGCCGGAATGGCCGGGTCGCGGCTCCTGTTCGCAGCGCCGTGGCGGGAGTTCTCGATCGTCGGGACCAGCCACGACCCGCATCGCGGCGGTCCGGACGAGCTCTCGGTCCGACGCAACACCGTCAGCCGCTTCCTCCGCGACGTCCGCACAGCGTTCCCGGGCGCGCGCCTCAGGCTCGAAGACATCCGGCTGGTGCACCGCGGCTTCCTGCCGGCGGTCGCGTCGAGCCCGCTTCGGATCGTCCTCCTCAAGAACAGCCAGATTCGCGACCATCGGCAGGACGGCCTGACCGGCGTCGCCTCGGTCGTCGGTGTGCGCTACACGACGGCGAGGCGGACGGCGGAACAGGCGGTCGATCTCGTCTTCGATCTGCTCGGCAAGGCGCCGCCTCCCTGCCAGACTGCCGGCACGCCGCTCGTCGGCGGCGACATCGACTCGTTCCCGAGCTTCATCGAGCACACGGTGTCGCAGGACCCCAACGGGATTCCACCGTCGGCGCGCCGCCGGCTCGCGCTCTCGTACGGCACCAGCTATCGGGCGGTCCTCGACGTCATGCACGAGAATGCCGAATCATCCGCGCCGCTCGGCGAGCACTGCGAGGTGACGCGAGCCGAGATTGTGTACGCGACGCGCGAGGAAATGGCCGTCAAACTGGCGGATGCCGTCCTGCGCCGCACCGAGGCGGGGTCGGCGGGCCACCCCGGACCGGAGGCTCTGGCCGAAGCCGCGCGGCTCATGGCGCTGGAGCTGGGGTGGGACGGCGACAGAATCCAGCGCGAAATCGAAGAGGTGGAGCAAGTCTATCGGATTGAGGAAGGCTGAGGACGGGATGTGATTCACTATCGGGCCGGGCACACTCTCATTAACGTCGCTCGAGTCCTGCACGGCAGTCGAGATCAACGAACCCCGATTCCTTCCCTCCAATCGTCGCCCGGTGTCGGTTCGATTCCTGCGCGGCTCACCACCTTTTCATCAGCACTCTCGGACGGCGCCAAGTACTTGAAAAATGGCGCGGTTGCGGCGGTTCGATTAAATCGATTTCCGTCGAACGCGATCCCTTCCGGGAAAAACAGCTGCTGGAGCCGCTGTTTCTGATTCAGCGACGCTTGCACCCAAAGGTCCGAGGCGCGCGGCAAAACGCGTTCTGCGAACGCCAGGATGCCCTGTACGTCGAGTTCTTCGATCGATTCGGCGTGGTGGTCGATCTGGGCGAGCGTCAATTCCTCGCGCAGTTTGTCGCGCTGCCTTTCATAGCTCGTCAGGTCGATCGTCTGCGCGTAGAGAAAGGCTTCATCGAGCCGGTCCAGCTTCTGCTGAACCACCTTGGCTCGCCGCTGGACCTCGGTCGCTCGGTCCTTGACTTCCGACGTACGCTGCTGCCAGACGTAGAGCACGCGATCCTTTACCAGGCGCATGTAGCCAGGAGTTGGCTGCAGTAGCCCGAGTTCCCCGGCGAAGAGTCCTTCCAACTTGGTCTTGCTCACGTTCACGGCGCGACACTGACGTTGGCAGTGGTAGTACGCGTAATAACCGTTCCGGCCCTTCGACCAGCTCCCCGTCAGCGGACGACCGCAGGTTTCGCAACGCACGAAGCCTCTGAGCGCGAAATCAGGATGATTGCGTTCACGTGGTCCCGCGACCTGGACGCGGCCGTCCAGGATCGCCTGCGCTCGATAAAACGTCTGCTCGCTGATGAGCGGGTCGAAATCCCCACGCGTGGACACGCCGTATTCGGGGCTCTCGATCCTACCGATGTAGATCGAGTTCCGCATCATCTGTCCGAAACTTTGCGGCGACAGCATCAGTCCACGCCGCGTGCGCAGCCCCCCATCGGTGACACGGGCGATCACTTCCTGCTTCGTAAACCGTCCCGTCGCGAACTCCTCGAAGGCACGCGCGATAAGCGGCGCTCGTTCCGGATCGGGCACCAGGCTCTTCTCGGACCATCTCGGCGCGTTCAAATACCCGAGGGGCGCGGGGAAGGTCCAGCGCCCGAGTTCGAGTGCCGCGCGCATGCCGGCGCGCGTCCGATCCGAGCGCACATCGTTGTCGAACTGCGCGAAGGCCGCGAGGACGCCTTCCATCAGCTTTCCGGTAGACGTATCGTCGATTGGCTCCGTCGCGGAGCGCAACGAGATACCGAGCGATTTCAGGTGCGCTCTGAGCGCAAAGTGATCGTACTTCTCGCGAGCAAACCGCGTGAGGTTGTACACGACCACGAAGTTGACTTTGCCCTTGTGCGCGCGGCAGTACTTGAGCAACTTCTGCAACTCAGTACGGTCCGTGGTCTTGGCGCTCTCGCCTTCTTCCCTGAATCGCTCCAGAACCTCGTAACCCTGGCGGTTACAGTACTCCTCGCAGGCGCGGAGCTGCGTTGGCAGACTCAGATTCTCCGTCTGCTCCTTCGTGCTCACGCGGACGTAGATCACGGCACCGGTCACTGGCCGCAGCTTAGACCCAATTCTCGAAGCCGGCAAGGTGATCGGTACGCGCCTCACTTCGATTTACTCCTGCGCGTCGCGCTGCTCCAGAAACATCTCGACGACGACGTGCGCCATCGCCTCGGCGTGTCGGCAAACGCGTTCGATGTCGCGATCCGACAGACCGTCCGCTTCGTCGCCAAGCAACTCGCGGCACCGCGCAATCGCAGTGGGATCGAAAATCTCGTCGTCATTCCGCGCGTGATCCATACACCGCGCTCCACATCGAACCCGCAGAACCGACAGTCGTGTCCTGGGAATGTGCGCGCTCCAGCGCGCCGGCGGATCAGGCCGACGCGCTGGATTTCGTCGCGCAGATGTGGGCGGTGCGCCGACATCGATCACCGGCAACCAACTTGGCGCCGGTGTTGATGGCTATGGGCGATCGCCGGTCGCCATCGACAAGGCGAGAGCCCTGAACGTGTCCGGGACCTGGGTTGCGGACCGGTTCAGGATCGCGTGCGCATCAACAACGCGGGTCGATGAGACGCGCGTTGCGCTGCACGAACGCTTGCTGCCCGAACGTTGAAGATGTATCGAACGTTCCGCAGCAAGTTGGCTGTATGAGGGGTGCGCGCGATCAGGATCAATGGGACGCTGACCGCAGCGCGCTCCGCATTGGACAACGCGTCGCCGCGGTCGGTGCGCAGCACCGAGGCATTGACGGCGTCGAGCAGAGCGCCAAAATCTGGCGCGTGATGGCCGGTCGAACACGCTGCACGTTGCGTCGTTGTTCTTCTGGGCGAGGCGGGCGGAAAGTTCGCGGGAATTGCGCTGCGACTTCTCTGTAATTTGCCGCGCGGCATTCGCCGTCAATTCAACACTCTTCGCGGCGAGAAATGGGATGACGATCGCCGACAGAAATGAGCGCGCAGCCGGGACGTGAGCGACCCTCCGGGACGGGCCTGGGACGGCACACCGGGCCACAGAGGGGGGTCGCTCACGTCCCGGCTGCTATCCGTACTCGCAATTGGGCGCGGCGAAGAGCGCCGCGCTACGACATCTGCGTCCTTGCTCCCTGAGTTCGCAAGTTCAAGGGGCCGTTGGAGTACCCGGAGGCGTAAACCGCGCCAACACTTCACGGTACTGCCACCAGCAATGCTTTGGACGAAGCGGGAAGGGGGAAGAGTGCGCCCTGGGTGTTCTTCCCGTGTCTCTTCCACCACAGCACAGCGATACGAAGCGCTGAGGGGAGGAGACGGCCCCTGGCGTCTCCTCCCCGTCCTCCTCCCCGTTTCAACCTGCCGGCCGCGTCAATGCGGGCCATGCCAACCAGGGAGGAAGAGAAGCGACAATTCAACGGGAACATCGCCCTTTGGCAGCGGATCGCGAGAGATGATGTTCGTCGTTGACAGTCCCTCGCGCTCGCCCTACGCTGGGTTCTGTGACGGGTTTTCGACATGCTCGGCGGGCATACCGAGGGCCGGCTCCAAAGGATTGAAACGTGAGCTCAACTGACGCGACGGAGCGGGTTCCGATTCGGACCGATGCTGATGGCGTGATTCGCGTTGGCGATACGCGCGTGACTCTCGACACGGTCATTGCCGCCTTCGACGCAGGTGCCACCGCGGAGGAAATCGTCCAGCAGTTCCCTTCGGTCACATTGGCCGATGTCTACTCGGTGATTGCGTACTACCTTCGACACCAGCAGGACGTCCGCACATACCTGGCGCAACGCCAGCAACAGGCCGCGCAGGTGCGTCAGGAGAACGAGCGACGCTTCAACCCAACCGGCGTGCGCGAGCGTCTTCTAGCGCGCCGCAGCTAGCAACGACCTCTCGTGTTGCGCCTGGCGGCAGACGAAAACTTCAACAACGACATCGTGCGCGGCCTCTTTCGTCGTAAACCGGATGTCGACGTCGTGCGGATTCAGGACGTCGGCCTCTCCGGAGCCGACGACGCGACCGTTCTCCAGTGGGCTGCAGTGCAGGGCCGCGTTATGGTTTCGCATGATGTGTCTACCCTCAGCAAGCATGCTTACGAACGCGCCGCAGCCGGCCAGAGGATGCCTGGTGTTTTCGAGGTCCCGACCAGTCTGAGCGTTGGACGCGTGATCGACGATCTGCTCCTGATTGCTGAATGCAGCTTCGAAGACGAATGGGAGGGCCAAGTGCGGTACCTGCCGTTGTCTAGCTAAGATAGCTCTTCGATATTTTGCGATGGCCGAGACCCCGATGCGCACATGACTAAGGTTTTCATCGCCGGTTAGCGTCACTGTCCATTGGTTCGAACGTGCGGCGTTCGCCACGTCATGGGATCTCAGGACCAATCCAAGCCGAGGCGCTCAGGTCGAATCCTTCTTACTCAGCCAGCCTCTAAGTCAGCAGTGAACGACTTCTAGGGCAGCGCGATTTCACTTCACAACTTTCCCGCACGCGCGGTTTGACAGTTCGTCGATTTTAACTACAATGCAGTTCAAATGGTGGCTCCGGTGAATCTCGGCGAGTTCGAACAACTGATCCTCCTCGCGATTCTGCGACTGCGCGATGACGCGTACGGCGTGACCATCCGCGCGGAACTGGCAGACCGTGCGGGACGCACCGTCGCGCCAGGTGCGCTGTACACCGCACTGGAGCGTCTCGAGACCAAAGGCCTGATCAGTTCGCGCATGAGTGATCCGACTCCACAACGCGGCGGTCGAGCGAAGCGCCACGTGACGGTTACGGCTGCAGGCATGGAGGCGCTCACCCGCGCCTTGCAGGCGTACGAGCGGCTGCTGGACGGTTTGAAACTTGTGCGAGGCGCGCATGCGTAACGATGTCATCGAACGACTCTTTTCGCTGTTCACGTCTGCCGACCGCGCCGAAGCAATCGCGGGCGACCTGACCCAGGAGCGGGACCGCCGCGGTCCCGCGTGGTTCTGGCTGCACGTGGCCCGCGTCACCTGCGTGCTCTGGCGCAATGCCGCGGCGGAAGCACCCTGGCAATTGCTAGCAGTGACATCGGTCGCATCGCTGATGCTGATGGTGCCGGCACTGGCCGGCGCGGCATCCGTCGGGTTGTTTCCGCAGTGGCTGGGGTCGCCCGTCAACTGGGTGACACTGTTTCTCTTCTGGTGGGGCGGCGCCTTCTGGACCGGTGCGGTGGTAGTCGTCATAGCGCCACGGCGTGGCATGGCCGCGTGCGCGACGCTGGCGCTGATCGGTGAAGCGCTGCTCCTGGCAATCGGCATCACGGCAGGATCCCATGTGCTGTCTCGCCCTGTCATCCTGATGTTCTTCGTGATCGCGCTCGGCGTCGCGGTCCCGCTGCTAGCCGGTGCAGCGCTCGCTCGCCGCCGCGCAATGGGCGCCATCGCCATGCTGTGCGTGTTTTCGGTGGCATCATCGGCATCGGCACAGCAGATCGAATGGCGAGACCCATCCCCGCATGCAACGAAGCTCGTGACCGTGGATACCGACGTGCAGCTTGAGGTGCTGGACTGGGGTGGCTCGGGCCCGGCGCTGGTGCTCTTGTCTGGGCTCGGAGCCACGGCGCACCAGTACGACGACCTTGCACAAGCGCTGACCCCACGCTACCGCGTCATCGGTGTGACGCGCCGTGGCCACCGAGGATCTTCAGCCGTCACCAGCGGCTACGGGTTCGCGCGCCTCGCTGAAGACGTGGCACGCGTCGTCGATGCCAAGGAGATCAAGAACCCGGTAGTGATTGGCCATTCGTTCGCTGGCGAAGAACTGCACGTGCTCGGTGCGCGCTACGCCACGAAGATCAGAGGCCTGGTGTATGTCGATGCGGCGTTCGATCGTGGAGACGATGCGGACACGCAGACGTTCAACGCGGTCGCACGAACAGTGCCTGCCGCTCCGAATCCGACAGCCGGTGACCTCGCGTCGTTCGCGGCTCTACGCGCGTACCTAGAAAGATTCGGCGGCGGCGGCCCTGAGGGGTACCTACGAACCCGCTACCGCAGCAATGCTGATGGAACGATCGGTGGTTTGTGGGCGCCAGACGCGCCTGTTCGTCAAGCGATGTCGAGCGCGATCCAGGCCGGGTACAAGGCATATGACCCGGAACGTATCCGGGTGCCGGCGCTGGCGATCTACGCGGTACCGAAATCGGCAGATGACCTGATGCGGCGAGGCAGCTCCGACCGGCTCGCGTTTCCCGAGCTCGTCGCCCGAGCGGCTGATGACGCCGCACTTCGCGATCGTGTGGAGAAGCTCTACCTATTGACCCGCGAGCGCGTTCGAAACCACGAGAAATGGTTCGAAGCATTTGCTGAGCGAGGACAAGTAGTGGAACTCTCGGGCACCCACGACTTGATAATCAGTAATCCCCGCGAAGTCCTCCAGCAGATCGAGGCATTCGTGTCATCGCTTCCGAAAGAACCTTGAGCTGGAACCGATTCTACGAACGCGCGGGGCTGCCCATCGCGCAATCTCGCCGGTTACGCCACGCGCCGAAGGTTGTCCAGCCGTCTGAGCCATTCGCGAATGCGGTTCCAACTCGTGAAATTTTGGCTCACCAACCCCAACCTGTTGATTCCAAACGACCGGAATCTCGATCCCCAATAGTCAATCGAACCGCGCGCGCCGCTCTTCTCCAGGAGACGCCTCTGATACTGAGCACCGTGTCGCGAACGCCGCGGCACTCCGAGCATCATCGGCTGCGAATAGGCCGCCACATGGCGACAAGGCAGGACCTATTGCCTGACGGAGCTGCACCTTGGCGCTAGGGCCGGGGCTACTCGGCTCTGAGCGCCGCCATCGGGTCAATTCGAGCTGCGCGCCGCGCCGGCACGTAGCTCGCCGCGACACAAGCGGTGAGAATCACGATGCCTCCCCCGACCCACGTCACGATATCCAAGGCGCTCACCTCGAAGAGTAATGACGTCATGACGCGAGTCACCCCCAGCGCAGCCAACGCGCCGAGTGCGATACCGACGGCGGCGGGCTGCAGCGCCGTCCGCATCGCCGTGGCGACAACCCGCCGTGGTCCAGCGCCGAGGGCCGACCGGATGGCGAGATCGAGCCGGCGCCCGACGACTGCCTGCATGATGACGCTATAAACGCCGGCCACGACCAACACGAGGGCCATTGGCCCGAACGCCGAGACGAGGAGGGTCCCAGCACGGCGCTCGGCTTGCGAACCGGCGATCAGCTGATCCATCGAGCGTATGTCTGCCAGGAAGGCGTGCTGATCCACGGCGCGAATGCGTTCCCGCACTGCCGGCGCCTCGTTGAGCGGGTCACCCCTTGTTCGCGCAATCAGGGTGATCGCCCTTTGCGGGAACAAGGCTTGAGGAAGATAGAGGTCGATGGTCGGCCCCATCTCGAGCCCCGAATACCGTACATCTCCCGCGACGCCGACCACCGTCATCTTCCAGTCCCTAAAAGCTTCGCCAAAACTTACATACCTCCCCAGCGGATCCCGCCCCGGCCAATAGCGCTTCGCGAAAGACTCGCTGACCAGGATGCTGCGGGCCGCCCCACGCTGCCCCTCCTCATCGCGGGCCTCGAATGATCGGCCCGCGACGATGGGGATTTGCATGGTGGCAAAGTAGCCCGGGCTCACCACGCGGACGCTATAGGTCAGCTTTTCGGTGTCGTTCGGGGGCACGTACCCTTCGATGGTGCCCCGTCCAACGGAGAAGTCCCCGGCTACCATCGGAACGCCGTGCACCACTGCTGCGTCGCTGATTGATGAGAGCGACCGAACCGCTTCGATGGCCTCACGCACGAAGACCGCGTTGTGATCCCAGTCGAACTTGTTGGCCGGCAGCGAGATTGTCATCGTCAGCAGGTTGTCTGGGTTGAACCCAGTCTCAACCTGACTGGCTCGGAATGCGCTCCGGACCAACAGCCCTGCCCCAACGAGCAGGACAACCGTCAGCGCGACTTCGGCAGAGACAAGAACGCCAACCAGCCGGGAATGCGACTTGCCCAGCGTCACACCACGTTCGACGAGACTGGTCAGCGGCGCGCCATCGGCCCGGGCGGATCGAAAGGCCGGCGCGAGGCCGGTTATACACGCAGTGACGACGGCACTGGTTAGCGCGAACACCAGAACTGTCAGGTTGATCCCCATCTCCTGGAGTAGGGGCAGACTCTGCGGCATCCAGGGTCTCGTCACATTGATGGCCCACGCCGCGAGCAAGACGCCGAGCAGTCCTGCGCATGCAGCAAGGATGAGGGCCTCCATGAGAAACTGCCGCACGATTCTCCACCAGGGCGCACCGAGCGCCGTGCGGATCGCCACCTCGCGACGACGTGCGAGGCCGCGCGCGAGGAGCAGCGTCGCCACATTCGAACAGGCGATGAGCAGGAGCATGGCGGTGCCGGCCGACAGCAGCAACAGGCCGTTGCGCGCCTCGCCCGGTATATGCTCCCGCAACGGCACGACTCGGATTTTCCGGCCGCGGTTCGTCTCCGAGTATTGCTCTGCCTCAAGGCGAGCTATAACGTCCATTTCGGCTTGCGCCTGTGCGAGGGTCACGCCCGGCCGCAGCCTTGCGACGACGTCAAACCAGGAGTCTCCCGAGCGCGGCTCGCCTAATTGGGTTGCCGAGACGAACTGCGGCATCCAGAAGTCGATCGTGTCAATGACATTGGAGTCTCCGAGCTGAAAATCGGCCTCGAGAGGAGGAAACCGAACCGGCGCCGTTGCTACACCGACAACGGTATACCTGGTGGGACCGACGCGAGAGAAATTGAGAATGTGGAGATCGACGGCGCCGCCTACCAGCGCCTCATCCGCGTCGAAACGCCGGCGCCAGACCTCGTTGCCGAGCACCAACGTTTCCCCCGTATCCGTCGATTCAAAAGGGCGCTTGGCGCCTCGGTCCTCGGCGCGAAAGGAACGTCCGAGAAGCGGCACGCCGAACACGTCGAAGGATTCTGGCGTGGCGAGAAGTCCACTCAACCGGTCGCTTTGCGCACCATCGATCAAATCGACGGTCGCCCAACGGTACCCGGCGATTGCCTCGAACGACGTCGCCTTGATCTGCCAATCGGCGAGCAGCCCCGGGGCTACGCGCGTGGACGGGTAGTCGCTCATCGTGTCGATGCTTCGCAGCGTCACCAGGCGATCGCTCTCAGGATAGGGTAGCGGGCGGAACAGCAACGTCTCAGCCACGCTAAACACGGCGGTCGTCGCTCCGATCCCGAGGGCCAGAATCACGATGGCGACGGCGAAAAACCCGCGGTTGCGTCCAAAGTAGCGAAGGGCGCCGCCGATGTCCTGGATTGCGGTTTCCAGCCACGGGAATCCGGCCTGTTCACGCAGTGCCTCCTGGACCTGAGTCGCGCCACCAAACCGGACTCGGGCCATGCGACGGGCTTCTCCCGGTGGCATTCCCCGTCGGATATTCTCACTGGTGAGAAGATCGAGATGCGTCTCGATCTCACTGTCGAGGTCCCGCTCGATCTTGCGACGCGTCAGCAGGTCCCGAACGCGAGAGACAAAAGCCACCACTTGCACCCACATGGGAACTACCCCTCGGACAGACGCAGGAGCCGCGCCATCACTCCGGCGATACGCTCCCAGTCCTGTGTTTCCTTGGCGAGCTGGCGACGGCCGCTCTGGGTGATCGCATAGAACTTCGCCTTCCGGTTGTTCTCAGAGTACCCCCAGCTCGACGAGATCCAGCGTCGCTGGCGTAGACGGAGCAACGACGCGTAGACTGTCCCTTCGTTGAGCTGAAATACATCGTCGCTAATCTGTTCGATGCGCCGCGCGATCCCATAGCCGTGCTGGGGCCCGATAACCTCGAGAGTCTTCAACACCATCAGGTCGAGCGTGCCCTGGAGGACCTCCGAGCGCCCCTGTCCTTTGGTCATCGCATAGGAATGTACGGCGAAGCGTTCCGGGTGTCAATCTTTGAGAGATGTGGCGCGCGTCTGCGATTACTCCTGAAAACGCCGCAGGGTTTACGATTTACTCTGTTTTTCTGGTTTAGGGTGACCCCGAAGGGCTCATGCCCACTGACAACGTCGTGGTAGTGGGTAACTGGTAGTGGACTTCGCTCCGTATACGAGAGGAGTGCGCCATGTTGCAGCAGCTGAAGGCCGCGTCTCAGCAGGTCCTCGTAGGGTCCGTTCTCGAACCCAACCCGAAGTACAGAACTGCGGTCGGAGTCCTCGGCGTGGCGCTGCCGCCTGTCCTGCTCGTCTGGGCCATGGACCAGGGCGTGCAGAGCTCCATCAGCGCCTATTACTACACGGCGGGCCGCGACTGGTTCGTCGGCACGCTGTGCGTCATCGGCGTGTTCCTGATCTTCTACCAGTACCGACCGCTGCACCCCGAGCTGGCGAAGTCGCACCGCCCCACCATCCGATCGGGTCGAGCCGACGCATATCTCGGGAAGTGCGCCGGCGTGGCGGCCGTGCTCGTGGCGCTGCTCCCCACGACACCGCCGGCCGGACTGACGCAGCCGCCGATCATCGGCGCCGCGCACGGTGCCGCCGCGTTCGTGATGTTCGCGTCGCTGTCGCTCTTTCCGCTGCTGCTGTTCAGCCAGTCGAGTGAGAAGGCGGGTCTGTACAGGCTGTGTGGGTGGCTGATGCTGACGTGCCTCGCATTGATCGGCGTCTATGCCCTCTCGCGCGAGGCGCTGCGGCAGGCGCTGGTGCCCTGGCGCCCGGTCCTCCTGTTCGAGTGGGCGC
>JACOUA010000054.1 GCA_016178075.1 Acidobacteriota bacterium | reverse complement strand
TCCGATCGCGCTCAAGGACAACGTTCTCACCCGAGATCCGCCGACGACGGGCGGCGCGCTCGCGTTCGCCGGCTTCTACCCGCCGTACGACGCGACCATCACGATCGACCTGCGGCGAGCGGGCGCCATCGTGATCGCCAAGACGGTCATGACGGAGCTCGCGAACTATGTGACCAGTGGCATGCCGGGCAACTACAGCGCGGTGGGCGGGTATGGCATGAACCCGTACGATCCGCGGCCAGATCCACGGCCCGCGACCGCCGATGGCCGACCGGCGATGGGCACGGGAGGATCGAGCTCCGGGATCGGAACAGCGGCCAACCTGTGGGCGGCCAATATCGGTACGGAGACGTCGGGCTCGATCCTCAGCCCGTCGAACGCGAACATGCTGGTCGGCATCAAGCCAACCGTCGGACGGATCAGCCGATGGGGCGTGATCCCGATCACGGCCGACCAGGACATCGCGGGGCCGATGACGCGCACGGTCATCGACGCGGCGATCATGATGGGCGCGATCGACACCCCCGATCCGCGCGATCCGTCCATGGCGCTCTGCTCGCCGCCGCCGGGCCACGACTACTTGCGATATCTGTCGATCGACGGCCTGCGGGGCAAACGCATCGGCATCCCACGCGCCAACTATTACGATCCCTTCACCGCGCCCGGACGAACGACGCCAAGCGGCGGGATCAACGCCTTTCAGCGCGCGGTGATGAACGAAGCCATCGATCTCATTCGATCGCTCGGCGCCACCATCGTGGACCCGGCGAACATCCCGAGCATCGTGGATGGCACGCCGGCGAACAATTACACGATCTCAACCGCCGGCTCGATCGTGCTGAATTACGGCTTCAAGCGCGACTTCAACGACTTCCTGGCCACACTCGGTTCGGGCGCGCCGGTGAAGACGCTGACCGAGCTCCGCGCCTTCAACACCGCGAACGCGGCGCGCGGCGCGATCAAGTACGGTCAGACCCAACTCGACGCCGCCGATGCACGCGACCTGGTCGCGCAGCGTGCTCAGTACCTGGCCAACCGGGCGACGGACATTCGCCTCGCGGACACGCACGGCATCGGCGAGGTCATCGACGTGATGAAGCTCGACGCGCTGCTCTTCCCCGGCAGCAGCAGCGCCGGCATCGCGGCCAAGGCGGGGTTCCCGACCGTCATCGTGCCGTTCGGGATGATTCCGAATGCGCCGACCCCGGCGTTCCCGGCCGGGTTCAACGCGCTGCCGCAGCCATACGGGGTGGGGTTCACCGGCGTGGCGTGCAGCGAGCCGCAACTGCTGACGCTGGCGTTCGCATTCGAGCAGGCGACGAAACGGCGCATCGCGCCGCCCGGCGCGTATCGGTAGCTCTCCGGCAGCATGAATCACCACAGAGACAAACCAAAAAGAGTTTTCTCTGTGTGCTCCGTGAGCTCTGTGGTGATTGTTTGTCCCGAGGGCTTTCCTATTCTGCCCGAAGGGCCGCGACCGGATCGAGCCGCGTCGCGCCGCGCGCGGGCAGCAGACACGCGACAATCGACACCCCCACCAGAAGCGCCGTGATCGTGACGAGTGTGGCCGGATCGGCGGGCTTGGTCTGCACGAGCAGTCCCTGCAGCAACTTGCCAACGCCGTACGCGCCCGCCAGACCGATCGCCACTCCAATGGCAAGCTGCACCAGCCCTCTCCGCAGAATCGCCCACGACACCTGAACAGATTGCGCCCCGAGCGCCATCCGGATGCCGATCTCTTGGGTCCGCTGGGTGACGGAATAAGCGGTGACCGCGTAGAGCCCGACGGCGGCCAGCACGAGCGCGATCACGGCGAAGATCGCGAACAAACTCCCGAAGACGCGGAACGGCCAGCGCGCCAGTGCGAGCTGCTCCGGCATCGTCCTGACGTCGAACACCGGCAGGTCCTGATCGACCGCGCGCACCTCTTCGCGGATCCGAGAGACGAGCGCCCCCGGCTCGCCGCGGCTCCGCACGAGCACGGCCATCCCGCGGCTCGAGTCCTGGCGATACGGAACGTAGACGACGGTCGGGGGAGCGCTTGAACTCCGCCACCAACCGCTTCACGATGGGGGGTGGCAGTGGTCCATTGACGACGCTCGACCCCCATGGGCGCACCTCGCGCGCCGCCGAGCTCGGGTCGCTTCTGGCCGCGTGGGCGGCGGTCGCGCTCCTCACGGCCGCCTACGTCTCCTGGCTGCGGGTCACCAACCCGACCATCGTCGCGCTGAGCCTTCTCCTTGTCGTCCTCATCGTCGCCGCGGTGTCCACGCTGTGGGTCGCCGTCGCCACATCCGTCCTCGCGTTTGTCTGCTTCAACTTCTTCTTTCTGCCGCCGGTCGGCACCTTCACGATTGCGGACCCCGAGAATCTGGTCGCGCTCTTCTCGCTCCTGGCGGTCAGCATCATCGCGAGCCATCTCTCCGCGCAGGCGCGGCGGCGGGCGAGAGATGCGATGGTGCTCGCCATCGAGCGTGAACATCTGCTCGAGGAGCGGAGGGACGCCGAGATGGTGCGACGAAGCGGCGAGCTCCAGTCCGCGCTCCTGGCGTCGTTGAGCCACGATCTCAAGACGCCGCTGACGGCAGTCACGGTCGCGGCGAGCAACCTCAGGGCCTCGTGGCTGACCGAGGACCAGCGTCGCGAGCAGATCGACATCGTCCTCGCGGAGCTCGCGCATCTCAATCGCCTCTTTCAGAATCTCGTCGAGATGGCGAGGATCGAGACCAAGGCGGTCGCAGCGGAGCGGGAGTGGGTGCAACCGGCGGAGATCGTCGACGCGGCCGCCGGTCAGGTGGCGCACGCCCTGAGAGAGCACAAGATGAACCGGGATCTTGCGGCCGAAGGGACGCTCGTCCGGCTCGATCCACGCCTGACCTCCGCCGCGCTCGCGCACGTGCTCGAGAATGCGGCCCAGTACTCGCCGCCCGGCTCGACGATCGACGTGACGGTCGAGGTTTCGGCGACGGAGATGCGGATCACCGTCCGCGACCGCGGGGTCGGCATCGCGCCGTGCGATCTCGAGAAAGTGTTCGACCGTTCCTATCGTGGCGCCGCAGCCGGACAGCACAAGTTCGGCACGGGGATGGGCCTGGCCATCACGCGGGGACTCGTGGTTGCGCAGGGTGGACGCGTGTGGGCCGAAAGTCCTCGCGAGGGCGGCGCGCTCTTCACGATCGCCGTCCCGGCCGAAACCCGAACCGCGGCGATTCTCGAGGAAGAGACGGCGTGACCCGTCCCGTTCTGATTCTGTTGGTCGACGATGAGGTGGCGATCCAGAAGGCGATGGCGCCGTTGCTTCGATCGCGAGGGTACACGGTTGCGGTGGCCGGGAGCGGCCGTGAGGCGCTGGAGGCGTTCGAGCGCGAGCAGCCGGACCTGATCATTCTCGATCTCGGGTTGCCGGATATCGACGGTACCGAGGTGTGCCGGCGGGTGCGCGAGCGCTCGGAGACGCCCATACTGATTCTGTCGGCGCGCGGAGCCGAGCACGAAAAAGTGGTGGCGCTGGACCAAGGGGCGGACGACTACGTCACGAAGCCGTTCGGGCCTGAGGAGCTGATGGCTCGTGTCCGCGCGGCGCTCAGGCGATCGCTCGGCCGTGAGCAGACGCTGCACGGGCAGCTTCAGCGCGCGGACCTCACGATCGATTTCGACCGTCGACGCGTGCTCCGGGGCGAAACGGAAATCAGGCTGACGCCGAAAGAGTTCGAGCTCCTCACGCTGCTCGTCACGCACTCGGGCCGAGTCCTGACACACCGGGCCATTCTGAAGGCCATCTGGGGGTCGCACAGCGTCGAGCAGCCGGAACACCTGCGCGTGCTGATCGGACAGTTGCGCAAGAAGATCGAGCCGGATCCCTCTCATCCTCAATATCTGCTGACCGAGCCCTGGGTGGGTTACCGGTTCTCCGCCGAGCTCGAGTGACATGCCCGGTCACCTTCGAGGGTTCTCGGCGGCATTGAGATCGCCGGCCATCGTGTCGCGGCCCCCGCGGCCGATGTGAAACGGGACACTCGTGACCACCACGTTCGGCTTGAAGAGGAGCGCGCCCTTGATGAGGAGCGCGTGCTGGTTGTGCAGCAGGTGCTGCCACAACCGCCGCGGCAGGAACTCCGGAAGGATCACCGTGACGAACCCGCCCGGGTTGGCCCGCTGAATGTTGTCGATGTAGTCGAGCAGCGGTTCAAGGAGCGATCGATAGGGCGACTCGAGCACCACCAGATCGACGCGCTGACCCCAATGATCCCAGTCACGCCTGAGCGCCGCGGTCGCCGTCGGATCCAGCTCCACGTACACGGCGCGCACATCCGCTGACAACGTCCGCGCGTACTGCAGGGCCTTCACCACGGCGCGCTGCATGCCGCCGATCGGCACCATCACGACGTGCGTCCCCATCTGCGCGGGTTGCCAGTCTCGCAGCGTCAGCTCCGACGCGACGTGATCGTAATGCCGGCGTGTGATCTCGAAGATCCCGACCAGGACGGGGATCATCAGGATGATGATCCACGCGCCTTCCGTCGCCTTGGTGACGGCGACGATGACGAGGACGATCCCCGTCACAATCGCGCCAAAGCCGTTGATCGCGGCGCTCGTGCGCCATCCGGAGGATCGCAGCGTCCGCCAGTGGATCACCATCCCCGCTTGCGAGAGCGTGAACGACACGAAGACGCCGATCATGTAGAGCGGGATGAGGGCGTTCGTGTCCCCTCCGAACACGACGAGGAGGAATCCGGCCAGCACGCTCAGGATCAGAATGCCGTTCGAGAAGGCCAGCCGGTCGCCCTGGTTCATGAATTGCCGTGGCAGGAAGCGGTCCCGCGCCACGATGGAGGCGAGCCGCGGAAAATCCGCGTACGCGGTGTTGGCCGCGAGGACCAGAATCAGCATGGTCGCCGCCTGCACCGAGTAGTACCACACACCGCGCCCGCCGAACGTGCCGCGCGCGATCTGCGACACGACGGTCTCGGTGTCGTTGGGGATGATCTCATACGCATGCGCCAGCAGCGTGATCCCCATGAACATCGTGATCGAAATCACCGCCATCGCCACGAGCGTCGCCGCGGCGTTCCTGCTCTCAGGCGGGCGAAAAGCGGGCACGCCGTTCGAGACCGCCTCGACGCCGGTCATCGCCGTGCACCCGTTCGAGAACGCGGTGAGCAGTACCAATGTCGTGAGTGCCCCACGTCCCGACGGCGACAGCGCGTGCGCCGCCGGCACGGGGTGCAGTGTGCCGGTGAAGTAGCGCCAGGCACCCACCGCAATCAGCGTCAGGATGCTGACGATGAAAAAGTACGTCGGCGCCGCGAAGATCCGCCCAGACTCGCGGATGCCGCGCAGGTTGCCCAGCATCAGGACCACGACGAAGCCGAGCGACAGCTCGACGCGGCTGAAATGCAGGCCGGGGAACGCGGAGGTGATCGCCGCGACGCCCGCCGCGATGCTGACCGCAACCGTCAGGACGTAATCGATGAGGAGCGCGGCCGCCGCGATGAGGCTCGGCATCCGGCCGAGGTTCTCCTTCGCGACGATGTACGCGCCTCCCCCGCTCGGATACGCATAAATCGTTTGTCGATACGAGAACACCACAATCGCGAGCATCGTGGCGATGACGACGCCGATGGGCGTGACGGAGCCCAGCGCGCCGGAGCCGCCGACCATCAGCACGAGCAGGATCTGCTCGGTCGCGTACGCGACCGACGACAACGGATCCGACGACAGCACGGCCAGTCCCGTGACACGCGAGAACCGCTCGTGATGAGCCAGGGAAGAGGGAATGGGCCTGCCGACCAGGAGACGCTTGACCTGCGAGAGGAACGTCTCTTCCGCCACTGTGGGCCTCCAATCCGCCGACGGGGTTAGCTGACGGGCTCGAGGTTGGAGTTCCTCTACCGGCCGCGCGGCCGGATACGCCCCGAGGTCGCGACGACCTCGATGGGTCCCCCGCATCGCTCCAGACAGGGCGGAGCGATTTAGGCTTCAGCTCATTATGCAATCTTTACGCGGGCCGGCGCCGAGACGGCTGAGGTACTTATGAACTTTTTATGTTTTGGAAGGATCGGACCGGTCAGGAGTGCCGGCTTGGAGCTGTCGTGCCTCGATCTCGGTAAGTTGCCGCGCGATCCGCGCGCGCGCCTTTAGTGCCAGCGCCTCGGCCTGCGCACCTGCGGCCACCAACAGACCAAGCACGATCCAGAACGGCGGCCGATACGCGAGACCGGCCCACACGGCGCCCGCCGAGGCGACGATCGCGAGACCCGCGAGCCGCTTGAGCAGCAACCGCCGGAAGATGCGCGCCTGTTCGTACGCCAGATAATCGGCCAGTACCCCACTGAGTGTGGCGGGATCGATCTCCGAAGCGGCTAACGAGAGAACGGGCGGAGCCATGCCTTCTGCTGCCACAGTACGGACGATGTCCATAACGAAGCGATAAGAAGTTCATTAGGAAATCGATAGTACCGCCGAAAATCGCTGAGGGGCATCGTGGTCCATCGGAACCCAGCCCGTTTTGCGCTGCTGGGGAAACGTGTATACCCTAGGACGTGTTCCCGGCGGGCTCGATACGTTGCCGCTCGCCGGCTTCGATTCGTCCTGCTCGGCGATGGCGCAAGGCCCGAGCCGCCTCGCCCGCGGCCAGGCCTTCGCGAACTACGTGGGTACGAAATACGGCGCCAAGCACACGGCCCTCGTGATCCCGCTTTGCGGGCACAACGGCCGGTGCATGTACACCGCGGCCGAGGCGCTGCGGATTCTGTTTCCGAAACCCTAGTGCGGGTTCCGCCTCTCGTCTCGAGCGTTTTGGCCGCGGTTGCAATGCTCGCCGCGACCCTTGCGGCGCAGACACCACCCCACGGGTTCCAGCCGGACATCGACATCCTCCAGCGGTTTCTGACCCGGGCCGAACCGCCGCTGGCCCGCTACCTCGCCGCGCGGCGGCTCGAGGCGCGCAACGACCGGTTCAAGGCCACGGGCTGGCTCGAAGCCTGCACCGAGCTCTCGCCCGAGACTGGTTTTCAGTACCGCGTGATGGCCG
Source organism: Acidobacteriota bacterium (assembly GCA_016178075.1). GTDB lineage: Bacteria > Acidobacteriota > Vicinamibacteria > Vicinamibacterales > JACQTH01 > JACQTH01. The sequence goes on along the minus strand of JACOUA010000054.1, from coordinate 10,729 downwards.
AGCACGGGAATGGCTTGATCCGCAAGCGGGTCCTCAAGAGGGCCCTTGAGACCGAGCGCGAGGCGCGGGCGAAGGGAGAAACGGATCGCAGCAGCATCGGTGCGGAGAACTATGACTTCCGCGTGTCGGAGGAATCCGACGGCGAGCTGGTGAAGGTGTTGATCAAGGCGCGTCGCAGGAGCTCTCTGCTCGTCGATGGCGCCATGTTCCTCTCGCGCAGCGACGGTGATCTCGTTCGGGTGGAAGGACAGCTCGCCGCCAGCCCGTCGTTCTGGACCAGGCGCGCGACGATCGTGCGGCGATACGAGCGGGTCGCGGGCGTGCGTGTCCCGGTCTCGCTCGAATCCACCGCCGAGGTCAGGTTGGCGAGACCGTCGTCATTCCGGATGATCTACCACTACTTCAGCATCAACGGGCAGGACCTGCCGGAGGGTGGCGCGCCTTGCGCCGTCAGGCCAGGTTAGAATCTGGCGATGCGGCGATATCGCTACATTCACCTCGACGTCTTCACCGAGCACCTGTTCGGCGGCAATCAGCTTGCCGTTTTCGTCGAAGCCGACGGATTGAGCGCCGACCTGATGCAGTCGATCGCGAAGGAGATGAACTTCTCCGAATCGACGTTCGTGCTGCCGCCCGAGCGGCCGGACACCGACATCCGCCTCCGCATCTTCACACCGGCCGACGAGTTGCCGATGGCGGGCCATCCCACGATCGGCACCGCGTTCGCGCTCGCGCACTGCGGGCGGATCGCGTCGGGCCAGGCGCAGACGGTCTTCGAGGAAGGCATCGGCCCGGTAACGGTCGCGCTCGAATGGCGCGCGGCGCTCAGCTTCGCATGGATGACGCAGAGGCTTCCGATGTTCGGCCCTCGACTGGAACGAACCGAGCTGGCGGCGCGGGCCATCGGTCTCGCGGCCGACGCGCTGATGCCAGGGCTGCCGGTCGAGCAAGTGTCCTGCGGCGTGCCGTTTCTCTTCGTGCCGTTGTCTTCGCGCGCGGCGGTCGATCGCGCCGAAGCCGACGGACAGGCGATGCGGGAGCTGGCTCGGGCCATGGGGAGAGAGAAGGTCGAGGTGTTCCTCTTCTCGACCGAAGCCGGGAAAGACGAGGCGACCGCCTACAGCCGGATGTTCGCGCCGGGCCTCGGCATCACCGAGGATCCAGCCACCGGCTCCGCCAGTGGCCCGCTCGGCGCCTACCTCGTGACGCACGGCGTCGTCAGGTCCGAGCGTGCGCGCTCGATCGTCAGCCTGCAGGGCGTGCGGATGGGCCGACCCAGCCACCTTCACATCGACATCGGCGTGGCCGCTGATGGACGCACCATCACGCATGTCAAAGTTGGCGGCCAGGCGGTGGTCGCGGGCGAAGGCGAACTCTACATCGCAGAAAACGGATCGGGGCCAGGGATCAGGGGTCAGGGATCGGAAAAAACGTAGAATTGAGCTGATGGCTACGCCAAGCCTCGAAGCCGCGGATGAGGCGGCGGTCGAATCGATCAGCCGCGGCACGCACGGCGACCCGTTCGCCGTGCTCGGACCTCACCTGACTGGGAGCGGCGGCCGGACCCGCCTTCGGATCCGGACGATGCAGCCGGCGGCGGCTCGGGTGGAGCTGCTGGTCGTGGGTGCACGCGAACCGACGCGGGAGCTGTCGCGCCGAACGGCCGAGGGTCTCTTCAACATCGATCTCGAAGTCTCTGAACCAATTGAGTACCGGCTCCGGGTCACCTTCGCCGACGGGCGGACGACGGAGCTGGACGACCCCTACCGCTTCGGCCCTGTTCTCGGCGACGTCGATCTCCACCTCTTCAATGAAGGCACGCACCGCCGGGCGTATGAGAAGCTCGGCGCCCATCTCTGGCAGGTTGGGCCGACGCGCGGCGTGCTCTTCGCCGTCTGGGCCCCCGGCGCCGAGCGCGTCAGCCTGGTCGGCGACTTCAACAACTGGGACGGCCGCGCGCATCCGATGCGGATGCGGATCCCGAGCGGCATCTGGGAGCTGTTCGTCCCGGATCTCGACGAAGGGACGCGCTACAAGTTCGAGATCCGGACGCGCTCGGGCGACGTCTTCCTGAAGGCCGACCCCTACGCCACGCACTTCGAGATCCCGCCAAACTCCGCGTCGATTGTCTGGGACACCGGCAAACATCAGTGGGGGGACGAGGCCTGGATGCGCCATCGTGCCGGGTTCGAGTCATGGCTCGAACGTCCGATGTCGGTGTACGAAGTGCATCTCGGATCGTGGGCGCGCGGGCCGGACGAAGGTCACCGGTTCCTGACGTACCGGGAGCTGGCGGCTCGGCTCGTGCCGTATGCGAAGCAGATGGGCTTCACGCACATCGAGCTGCTGCCGGTCATGGAGCATCCCTACCTGGGATCGTGGGGTTATCAGGTGATCGGTTTTTTCGCGCCGACGAGCCGCTACGGGACGCCGGACGATTTCAAGGCGTTCGTGGACGCGTGCCACCAGCACGACCTCGGCGTCATCCTCGACTGGGTCCCGGGGCATTTCCCGAAAGACGCGCACGGCCTCGCGCAGTTCGACGGCACGTCGTTGTACGAACACGCGGACCCGCGCGAGGGGGAGCATCGCGACTGGGGCACGCTCATCTTCAATTACGGGCGGCACGAAGTGCGGTCGTTTCTCCTGAGCAACGCCCTCTACTGGCTGCGTGAGTATCACGTCGACGGGCTCCGGGTGGACGCGGTCGCCTCGATGCTGTACCGCGACTACTCGCGCGACGCGGGCGATTGGATCCCGAACCGCTTTGGCGGGCGCGAAAACATCGAGGCCATCGACTTCCTGCGTCAGCTCAACATCCTGACCCACGGCGAGGAGCCCGGCAGCATCATGGCGGCGGAGGAATCGACGGCGTGGCCGGCGGTCAGCCGGCCGACGCACCTGGGCGGCCTCGGCTTCACCTACAAGTGGAACATGGGCTGGATGCACGACATCCTCGAGTACGTCCGCCAGGACCCCGTGTACCGGCGGTGGGCGCACAACCATCTCACGTTCTCGATGCTGTACGCCTATCACGAGAACTTCATCCTGCCCTTCTCGCACGACGAGGTCGTGCACGGGAAGGGATCGATGCTGAACAAGATTCCCGGGGACGTCTGGCAAAAATGCGCGACGCTGCGGGCGCTTTACGGTTTCATGTTCGGTCACCCGGGCAAGAAGCTGCTGTTCATGGGCAGCGAGTTCGGCCAGTGGCGTGAGTGGGACTATGACGGCAGCCTGGACTGGCACCTGCTCGACCAAGCTGCCCACGCCGGCATCCAGCGCTTCGTGCGCGACCTGAACGCGGTGTATCGGAGCGAGCCCGCGCTCCACGAGCTCGACCTGGTGCCGGCCGGCTTCCAGTGGATCGACTGCAACGACAACGAGAACAGCGTCATCTCGTTCATCCGGCGCGCCCGCGATTCGCGCGATTTCGTCGTCGTGGCGCTCAACTTCACGCCGGCGCCGCGGTATGGGTACCGAATCGGCGTGCCGGAGGCCGGACGCTACGACGAGCGGCTGAACAGCGACGCCCACGTCTACGGCGGCGGCAATCTGGGCAATGCCGGCGGGGTGAGCTCCGCGCCCGTCGAAGCGCACGGGCACCCGCACTCGATCAGCCTGACACTCCCTCCGCTCGCGTGCGTGCTCTTCAAGTGGCGAACATGAAGTTCTCAGTTTTCAGTTCACAGTTATGGCCTCGGAGGTTGCAATGAGGAATGGGCGCGACCAGGTTAGAACTGTAAACTGAGAACTGTGAACTGAGAACTACGCTATGAACTGGCTCTTCAAAGAGGAACCGACCCACTACAGCTTCGACGACCTGGTGCGCGAGGGCAGAACCGAGTGGAGCGGCGTCAAGAACCCGCTGGCGCAAAAGCACCTGCACGGCGTGCGCAAGGGCGACCGGATCTTCTACTACCACACCGGCGACGAGAAGGCGGTCGTCGGCATCGCGACAGCGCTCTCGAATGCCTACGCCGACGCGGAGGACGCGACGGGAAAGCGCGCGGTCGTGGACGTCGGACCGGTCAACAGGCTGCCGCGCCCGGTGAAGTTGGCCGAGATCAAAGCCAACCGCAAATTCGCGAGCTTTCCACTCGTCCGCATGGGACGACTGTCGGTGATGCCGGTCGGCGACGCCGAGTGGGCCGAGATCGAGCGCATGGCAGCTGTCAAATGAGCGCGCCGCCTTCAGCCGCGCAGCCGATCGCGGCAGCCGCGCTCTGGCGCGAGGCGTCGACGGGCGCCAGCGCAAGGCTCGTCGTGCTCGGACTCGTCGCGCTGGCGGCACTCTTCTACGTCTTCCCTCTTGCCGTCGACATCCCGCTCATCGACCCGGACGAAGGGCTTCACGCGGCCATCGCGCAGGAGATGGTCGAGCGCGGCCACTACTTCGTCCCGACGTTCCTGGGCGAGCCGTTCCTCGACAAGCCGATCCTGTTCTTCTGGAGTCAGGCGCTCTCGCTGAAGCTTTTCGGGATGAACGACACCGCCGCGCGGTTGCCCGGCCTCCTCTTCGGCCTGTTCGGCGCGATCTCAACCGGGCTCGTCGCACGGGCGCTGCTCGGTCGATCCGCCGGCGTGTTGGCGGGCTGTCTCTACGCGACGATGCTGATGCCGCTCGGGCAGAGCCAGGCGGCCGGCCCGGACGTCGCGTTGATTTCGTGGATCAACCTGGCCGTGCTGTTTCTGTGGCGCGCCGACCGCGCGACCGCGCGGTCGACCGTGCTTCGGGCCGGCGCGGTGGCGGGCGTGTTCCTCGGACTGGCCTTGCTGACCAAGGGCCTGGTCGGCATCGCGCTCGTCTGCCTGATGTTCGGCGGTCTGCGGGTCCTCCGGCGACCGTCGACCCACGTCATCTCGGCGCTGGTCGTCGCCGGCGTCGTGGCGATCGCGCTCGCGTTGCCCTGGTATCTCGGCGTGGAGCGCATCCGCCCCGGCTATCTCAAGTACTACTTCATCGATCGTCACCTCCTCGCGTACCTCTCGGCCGGCCAACGCCACGGAGATTCGCCGTGGTGGTACTACGTACCGATCCTGCTCGGAGGCGGACTGCCGTGGCTCGTCTACGTGCCGATCGCAGCGTTCGAACGATGGCGCGACCGTCGGATCCCGCACCGCGAGCTCGACCTGCTCTGGATCTGGCTCGCCGCCGGGTTTCTGTTTTTCAGCGCGGGAAGCTCCAAGCTCCCGACGTATCTGCTGCCGATCTTCCCGGCGGTGGCGATCCTGGCTGCCGGCGTGTGGCGCGATCTTCTGACGACCGGTCGCGCCGGCAGCGGCCGCCTGCTCACGGCGGCGATCGTCGCGCACCTCGCCGTCGTGGCGCTGCTGACGCCGATCGCCCTCGTGGTGATCCGAACTCGATATGGGATCGAGCCGCCCTGGCACATCTGGCTGTTCGCCGGCCTTGCGGCCTTCGGCGCTGCGGCGATCTGGCGCGTGTGGAGCGATCGGGGCCCGCGTGCTGCATTCGCGGTAAGCCTCGGGCTCTCGGCCGCCATCTTCGTCATCGCGGTCGCCTTGTTGCTCCCACCGGTCGCAGACGCCACCTCCGCTGAGCAGGTCGCGGCCCATTTCAACCGTCTCGGCTCGCTGCCGGCTCAGGTCTGGATCGTCGAAGATCGCGTGGGATCGGTGGTCTTCTACCTGGACGCGCGCTTGAGGTCCCGGCTGACATCGTCGACCTTCAGAAGCATCAGCCTGGCCTCGATCGAGGGCGAGATCAACCACGCCGCGCCCGACGTCGTGCTCGCCGTGAGAGATCGCCGCCTCGACGGCTTCGAGCGGGTGATGGACCTGCACGGTGCGCCGATCGAGCGGCGTCGGGGATTTCACTTCTTCACGCTTCCCTTCGAGTCGCCAGCGGGCGTCCGGTAGACTCCGGCGCGCCCGGCTTGGCTGTCATGTCGTGGTGTCCGCCCTTAGAGCTTGTGAAGAAACCACGTTTCACCACAGAGATCGCAGAGCCCACAGAGCCAGAAACCTTAACTTAAGTTTCTCTGTGTGCTCTGTGGTGATCGTGAGGTTTTTAACACGCTCTTTAGCCGGGCCAACCTCCGGCGGGCTATAATTCCCTGCCTTTCTGACCGCTCCACCCGTACTGGTCCCCAACGCGGAGGTTGCGCGTGATGGCTGCAAGGATCGCTCGATGGTTCGTTCGGGTCGCGCCCGTGGTGTGCGCGTTCTTAGCGACGACGGTCGTCATCGCCGGCCAGTCCGGCGCGAAAAACGGCGAGTGGCGGACCTACGGCGGCGACCTCGGCCACACGCGCTACTCGCCGCTCGACCAGATCACGGCGGCGAATTTCGGCAAGCTCGAAATCGCGTGGCGCCTCAAGACCGACAACCTGGGGTCGCGTCCCGAGTTTCAGCTCGAAGTGACGCCGCTCATGGCGAACGGCGTCGTCTATGCGACGGCGGGCACGCGCCGCGCCGTCGTCGCCCTCGATGCTGCGACCGGTGAGGTGCTCTGGGTGCACGGCGAACGCGAAGGCCCGCGTGGAGCCGCCGCGCCGCGACAACTTTCGGGGCGGGGCCTCGCCTACTGGAGTGACGGTGCCGAGGAGCGCATCCTTTATGTCACGCCCGGCTATCGGATGATCGCGCTCGACGCGAAGACCGGCGTCCCCGTCCCGGGGTTTGGCGCCGCGGGCGTCGTCGACCTCAAAAAAGACGACGACCAGGAGATCGATCTGGTGACGGGAGAAGTCGGGCTGCACGCGACGCCGATCGTGGCCGGCGACGTCGTGATCGTCGGCGCCGCGCATCGATCGGGCGGCGTGCCGAGAGGCATGCGGAACATCAAAGGGTTCGTCCGTGGGTTCGACGTCAGGACGGGCAAACGGCTGTGGATCTTCCACACCGTCCCGATGCCCGGCGAGTTCGGTCACGAAACCTGGCTCGGTGAATCGTGGGCGTATACGGGGAACACGGGTGTCTGGGCGCAGATTTCGGTCGACGAGGAGCTCGGTCTCGCGTATCTGCCGGTCGAGTTGCCGACCGGCGATTACTACGGCGGGCATCGACCGGGGACCGGCCTGTTCGGCGAGAGCCTGGTGGCCGTCGATCTCAAGACCGGCCAGCGCCGCTGGCACTATCAGTTCGTGCACCACGGCATCTGGGACATGGACATTCCGTGCGCGCCGATTCTCGCCGACGTCACGGTCAACGGCCGGACGATCAAGATGGTGGCGCAGCCGACGAAGCAGTCGTTCCTCTACGTGTTCGATCGGGTGACCGGCCAGCCGATCTGGCCGATCGAGGAGCGGCCGGTCGCGAAAGGCGAGGTGCCGGGCGAGTGGTATTCGCCGACGCAGCCGTTTCCAACGAAGCCGCCCGCCTACGACCGCCAGGGCGTGGCGGTCGATGATCTGATCGACTTCACGCCGGAGCTTCGCGCGGAAGCGGTGAAGATGATCGAGCGGTACAAGATCGGGCCGATCTTCACGCCGCCGGTCGTGAGCCAAAAGGAAGGCCCGCTCGCCACGCTGGTGCTGCCGTCGGCCACCGGTGGCGCGAACTGGCCGGGCGGATCGTACGATCCCGAGACCCACTTCCTGTACGTCTTCTCGCAGACCAACGTCAGCGCGATGGGCCTCGTCCCACCGCGTGACGCGAAGATGTCGGACATGCGGTATGTGCAGGGGTCGTCGCTGTCAGGCGTGCGGGCCGGCGGCGGCGCAGGCGCGGACGCCGGGGCCGACTCGGCGCCGCCGCGGCCCGTCAATCCCGCACCCGCCGAGGGCGGGGGCGGCGGACTGAGCGTCCAGGGTCTGCCGATCGTGAAGCCGCCTTACGGCCGCATCACCGCCATCGATCTGACGAAGGGCGAGCTCGTCTGGCAGGTCGCGCACGGCGAGACGCCCGACAACATCCGCAATCACCCCGCACTGAAGGGCCTCACGATTCCGCGGACCGGTCAGCGCGGCACGGCCGGCGGCACGCTCGTGACGAAGACGCTCGTCATCGCCGGCGATCTCGGGTTCAGCACGACGCCATCGGGCCAGCGCGGCGCCATGCTGCGCGCGTACGACAAGGCCACGGGAAAAGAAGTGGGCGCCGTGTATCTGCCCGCGCCGCAGAGCGGCTCGCCGATGACCTACATGCTGAACGGCCGGCAGTACCTCGTCGTCGCGGTCAGCGGCGCGGGGTACTCGGGCGAGTTTCTCGCGTTCCGCTTGCCGCAGTAGCGGCCAGTCCATGACAAGACCCTTCATTCTGGCGCTGTCGCTGGCAGCGGCGCTTGCCGCTGCGCCGGCCGCGGCTCAGCCCCTCTGAGCTAACGCTCTGCGCCACACTGCGCGAGCCTGCGCTGCAGGAACCGGCGCTCCGGCTCCGAGCATGCGCAGGCCAGCGCCCGGCGGAAGCAGGCCGCCGCCTCCGCCGATCGTGCGAGCTCCAGCAGAAGCTGGCCGCGCACGGCAAGCAGAAGGTGGTAATGATCGAGCGTCGGGTCCAGCTCGAGCGGCTCGACCAGGGCGAGCGCCTCCGCCGGACCCCGCACCTTCGACACCGTAACCGCCCGGTTGAGCGCCACGACAGGTGTCGGCTCGATCGCCATGAGCTGATCGTACAGGTGCAGGATGAGCGGCCAGTCGACTGACCGCGGTTCGGTCGCCCGCGCGTGCGTCGCGGCAATCGCCGCCTGCACGTGATAGGCGGAGACCTCCTCGCCCACCATCGACCGTTCGAAGTGATGGAATCCCAGCCCGATCAGCCCCTGGTCCCACCGGGCGCGGTCCTGATCGTCGAGCAGCACTACCTCGCCCGCCTCGTCGACCCGCGCCGGCAGCCGCGCCGCCTGGAGGGCCATGAGGGCCACGAGCGCGTGCACGCGAGGCGCGGCAATCGAGGAGGCCGCGACGAGGCGCCCCAGCCGGAGCGCTTCGAGACACAGGTCCTGCCGAATCAGGGATTCGCCCTCGTGCGCGGAGTAGCCCTCGTTGAACATGAGATAGATGACATCGAGCACCGAGTCGAGGCGGCGAGTCAGGTCAGGGCCGCCGGGCATGTCCAGCGTCAGATGCCGCTCCCTGATCTGGCGCTTCGCCCGCACCAGGCGCTGCGCGATGGTCGCCTCTTCGGCCAGGAACGCGCGGGCGATCTCGCGGACGCTGAACCCGCCGATCGTCTTCAGACTCAACGCCACGCTCGCGTCACGCGACAGCTCCGGATGGCAGCACATGACAATCATCCGCAGCTCATCGTCTCGAAACTGACCGTCGAGGCCCGGATCCTCGGGCGACACGACCGAAGAACGCGTCAGGTCCGCGATCAGATGGTCGGTCTTTTCTCCGAAGATGCGGTCCCGGCGGACGACGTCGATCGCGATGTTGTGAGCCACACGAAACAGCCAGCCGGCGGCGTTCTGCGGCACACCCTGATACGGCCAGGTCTGAAGTGCGCGGACCATCGCCTCCTGCACCGTGTCTTCGGCGAGACCGACGTGCGCGGGTCCGAGCAGACGGGTCAGGCGGGCCACCATGCGGCCCGCCTGATGCCGAAACAGGTGTTCGAGAAGCGGTTCGGTGCCGGATGATCCGGTCACGACCCCCACAGTTGTCTGACCTCGATCGTGCCGCCGTACTCGAGGTGCGGATGATCCAGCGCGAGCTTGACCGCCTCATCGTAGTTCGCGGCCTCAATCGTGTAGTAGCCGCCGAGCACTTCCTTCGTCTCGCTGTACGGGCCGTCGGTGGCGCGCGGGCGTCCGCCCTGCGACCGGATGACCCGGCCGGGGTCGTCGGCCAGCCGTTTGCTGTCGCGCGTGAACGGCTTCGTGGTCCACGCCCGGTACTTCTCGATCGCCTTCTGCATGTCCTCCGGACTGACCTTCGCCCAAGTCGTCGGATCGTCATAGAGCAGCAGCATGAATTGAGACATCGATCCTCCCCTTCTCGCACTCGAGTATAGCGAACGCTCCCGGTCAGCTTGGGCTTGCCGTTCTCGGAGAAAACCCACTCCGACGCGATCGCATTTATGGGGCTTGGCCCCGCTTGTTCGATCCAGAGACGAACCGGGGGACCTGAAATCGACAGGGCTCTGGTAGACTCTCGCGGCCATGTCGACCGCCTCGCCGCTCGTCGCCGCTGTCGCCAAACAGGACGCGGCGGCAGTCGAGCGCCTCCTTCGCGGACATCGCGGTCCGATTCCGGCCCGCGTCGTGGGCCAGGCGGCGGGGCTTGGCTGGACCGCGGGCCTGAAGCTCTTGAAAAAACACGGCGCCGACCTGAACGGTTCCTATAAGAACTACCGCCCGCTGCACGCGCTCATCGCACGGCCTCGACGCGACCTCCGCCATCGCGGCGGCGGCGTGGGATTGCCGCCAGGACCTCCTCGACCTGCTGCTGCGGCACGGCGGGAAGATCGACGAGGCGTTCGACCACACCAAGCCGATCCTCAACGAGCTGGTCCGGTGGGGGCAGTTCAAACAGGCACGCCTGCTGTTGGCGCGCGGCGCCAGCCCCGACATCGCGGACGAGCGCGGCTGGACCGCCGTCCATCAGGGTGTCTCACGCGGGAACGTGAAGATGCTGCAGGAGCCGGTGTCGGCCGGCGGCGACGCCACGTGCCGCGACAAGGAAGGCTTCACGCCGGCCGACATCGCGCGCGTCAAGCTGCGCCGCGGCCTGCTCGATAGGCTCGGATGAGGCCGCGCTCGCGCGCTTTGAGGGGCATCTGACACAGTTCTGACACGAACCCGATCTTCACTTACTTCGATCAC